>JAYTTC010000480.1:0-5043 GCA_043745255.1 Verrucomicrobiales bacterium | reverse complement strand
GGAGTAGGGTCTCACCATCCTATTTCCCGAATCTAGTGCTTTGAATCGCGACTCTTGACATTCAAGTTCAAGCAGTGGTACAAGTACTAGGTCTGCGTCCAAGGACTCAAGCGGCATTCAGTATGTTCGTGAATCCCGCGAGCACAGATTTAGTTTAAGTTTTTCAGCAAAGAAGTCACACGATTTGAGCTCAGCAAGTTGCACAGTACAACAAACGAAATATTTAGAGGCTCAGGTTGTTAGAGAACTTCTCATCAATTCAAAAAAATTCAACTCTCTCAAGGAGACAGAAATGTCAGATTTTCGTAAATCTGCTTTGTCTATTGCTGTCGGTGCCGTTCTTACGGCTTCAGCAGCGATGGCTCAGCTCGGCGGCGTCAGTGGCGTTCCGCTTCAAGGTGGTTTTGTGGTGGCCCCGAATGTGCCAATTCAGAACCTGAACTGTACAACCAATGCGGTTCCGTTAACGGTCCGTACGGAAGGTTTCTCCGAATTGCTTGGTGATGTCCGACTCACCTGCGGCGGCTTCCTTCAATTGAATAACCGGAACTGGCGCGTTGGCGTGGATACCCCGCAAATGGCCAGCTTTCCGCAACTAGTTAACATCTCCGTGACCCTTTCTACCCCGGTTACCAGCCGGCTCGTCGGTGGCACGAATATGACTGAGGCTCTCCTCTTCATCAGTGCCTCCAATGGTGATGAGCCAAGCAATGCCGCCGGTGGCAGCTCGGTTCTCAACCAGAATCCTTGCCCCACTGCCAATGTGAATGCCAATGGCGTTTGCACCTTCCTCGCGAACCTCGATGGAACCAACAATGCGGCCGCGACGCCTGGCAACAGCCGTCCGACTGCCGTTGGTATCAATTTGGGAGCTGGGGATTCCTCCGCTTCGAATCCGATCAACGTATTCCAGGGACAGCTCCAGAATGCGAATACGGTGGTGTTCCTCGCGGTGCCGATCAGCCAGGTTGACTCCTCGCAGAATCCGAACATTGCCAACCAGTTGGCTCTCTTGGTTCTCGCGATGAGCCCCGGCCAAATTCCGAACAATGCCCTCTATGCCGGTGCGGCTATTTCCGTACCGTTCACGAAGACCTTCCGTGTCAAGAATCTTCGCGGTGCGATCCCCGGCGCGGCTGCTCCGAATGGACAGGTCTTTGCCTTCCTTTCGATTCAGAATCCGCCGGCTAACCTCCTGTTGAACTCGGCTTCCGCCGTGGTCGGCTTCGTGCAGCAGGGCCTCATCTTTGGTCGCCGCACGCTCAACAATGGCGGCGACGCCTCGGGTGTCGCCTTCGCTCAGTGCCTTGACATCAATCGCAACCTCGCGACTGACGCCACCAGCGGCAGCCTTGGCAGCAGCCAGGACGCCGGCATCCTCTTGCGCTACACGGAAGGTTATGCCAACTCGTTCAAGGTCCGCGGCTTCCTGCCGGGTCAAGCGACCAACCTGGACCAGAACGACCCGGTCCAGATCTACAATTCTGAATCTGGCTTCTACAACACCCAGTTCATCACCACCAATGGCCTCAATCGTGCTGGCATTGCCGATCACGGTACCCGCCTGCGTGCCTCCTTCGGAACGATTCCGGCGAACATCCGCCTCTTCGTAACCGTTGGTGCCATCAATAGCAATATCAATGGTTTCATCGGCGCCTACGGCGTCGTTTCGGATGCCACCGGCGGCAACCAGAGCCCGATCACGGTTCCGGTATTCCCGACCTCCACCGCCTACGGTGATGCCGGCTTTAATGTCACGAACAACGTCTTCGGTTCGGCGCTCTTCGGGTTCGGCCCGAGCTTCTTCGCTGGCCCCGCTGGTTCGCCCTTCCAGGGTCAGTCGCTGGTTAACGGCTATATCCAGGTTCCCGTCAACGCCGGTGCCGCTGCCTTCACGTGGGAAGTATACGCTGCCGATCCTCGCAATCCTGAAGTCGCCCTGTTCCAGGTGATCGCCGCGTGGCGCTTCTCCCAGAATCCGGCTCTCGGCATCTCCACGGTTCAAGGTAGCTTCGCTCCGGTCAACAGCACGGCGACGGCTTCCGGCTTCCTGGTTCCGATTCCGCGCTTCCAGGACACCTCTGCTCCGGCCCGCTTGTTCGAGATCAATAGCTGCGTAACGAACTTGCTCTACCCGTTCGTCACCAACATCGCTCCGTTCGACACGGGCATCGCGATCAGCAACACTTCGCTGTCTAACCCCGGCACCGGCGAGCTCTTCCCGGCCGTGGCTGTGGCGACCCAGCAGGGTGCTTGCTCGATCAACTACTTCGGCTTCACCGGCACGGGCCGTGGCGCTGCTCCGGCTCCCGCCACCTCCGGCGTGATTCCTCCTGGCCAGACGTTGGTCTTCACCCTCTCTGCGGGTGGCGGCGCTCCGTTCGGTACCATCCCGGCGACCCCCGGATTCCAGGGCTACATCATCGCCCAGTGCGCCTTCCGCTACGCCCATGGCTACGCGTTCATCAGCGATCAGGGTGCCACTCTGCTTGCGCAGGGCTACCTCGCCCTCGTGATGGACAACGCCCTCGGCTCCCGCACCGGCAACTTCAGCGAATCCTTGAACAACTAAGTTCTCGGTACGCCGTGGTTGTTTGTTAAATAAAGCGGAGAGGACTTCGGTCCTCTCCGCTTTTTCCGTTTTCCCCCCTCCTCGTACTCTATCCGCTGTGCTAAAGTTTTAGTACGCGTCCTCCCTGCGCCTGCGGCTGTAGAGTCCAGCGCCTCTCCCCGAAATAAATCCCAAAGTGTGAGCAGACTACAGATGACAACTTCCTTTAGCAAAACCCTTCTGTTTGCAACCCTGGCCTTGCCGGCCCTCACCCAGACGCGTAACGTAATCGTCCTCCCTGCGGGTCCGCCCGCAGACCTCGTTAACCGGAACGCCACGGTGCTGAACGCCGACAGTTTTAATTCCCTGGGATCCCCGGCCGTCGGCCTGGACTCCTATACGGCCTTCACCCTGCCCAACGGCACCAAGACGTATGTGATTGCCCGTGGAGCGGCAAACACGGTCACCGTTCTCAGCAATAGCTCAAGCGGCGTAACGTTCCTGAAGAATATCGATCTCGGCACCGGGTCCACCGATGCGACACTGACGCCCGATGGCCGTCGCCTGTTGATCGTGTCCTTGAACGAGGCCGCCCTTACCGTGATCGAGACAGTTAACGACAACGTCCTGGTCAAAGTTCCCCTTTCGGCCCCCGCCAATAGCGTCGTTTCCAATTTCGAATCCAGCCGGGCCTTCACCGCCTCGCCGAACGGGGCCGTCGTCACCGCCGTTGATCTCACCACCAATGCCGCCATCGGGACGATCTCCGTCCCCAGCGAAATCACCCTGGTGAGTGGACTAGGCGTCGCACCCAACGGCCTCATCTACGTCAGCGCGGTCAACCGCCTTTTCGAGATCGATCCCCGCACGGTCCAGCTCACCCCGTCCGCCGCCATCGTGATGACCGGTTCTCCCGGACGTCCCCAGTTCACGCCCGACGGCACCCGTGCGCTGATGAACAACTTCACGCCGATCAGTGGCGGCTCCGCCCTCATCTTGGCGGACCTCAACAATCGCACCACCCAATTCACCAGTCTGAGCGGTTTGACGATCGACCGTTTCAGAATCGTCTCCAATACCCTCGCTTTCGGATACGCTCCCGGCAGCCAGACCCTCTACAACATCAGTCTCAGTCCCCTTTCGATCGTGCCAGCCAGCATTGCCGGCGTGCCCCCCACCTTGAACTTCCGCGGCTTCAGCAGCAGCAACGAGGCTCCGCAGAACCGCTTCTTCTTCCTGTCGAACGGGAATACGGTCTACAAGATTGACATCGTCACCAACACCGTCACCGGCACCCAAGCGCTCACGAACGCTTCCGGTATCCCGGTTTTTCCGCCCCAACCTTCAGGCGCCGCGATGGCCAATCTGTTCGCGATCAATCAGCAACAGTTCGTCCCGACCGCTGGCACCACGCTGCCCCTGGTGGTCCGCGCCCTTGATGCCAACGGAATCCCCATTGCCGGAGCCTCGGTTACCTACGCGACCACGGCGAACGGCGTTACCTTCGCCAACCCTACGGTTACCACTAATAGCGATGGCTACGCCCAAACCTCAGCCGTAGTCCCCAATTTCCAAACCAGCCTGACCATCGTGGCGACCGTTGGCGTCGGCAACACTCAGGTGTTCACCGTCAATGTAGGATTCCCGGTCGGCGGCGGTAGCGGCGGTGGTGGCACCGGCAAAATCTCCATCTTGGATGGAAACGGCCAAATCGTTTTCTCGAATTCACCCACGCCCAAGCCGATGCGGGTCAAAGTAGTCGATGGCAGTGGCAACCCCGTACCCACCGCCAGCGTCCTTTGGTCGCTCCTCAGCGGAGGTGGCCAACTATCTACCCTCGAAACACTCACCGATGCGGACGGTATTGCCAGCAACCAGTCCTACGCCGGCCCCTTGGTCTTCGGCAACTTTGCCTCCTTTGTTCGAAGTTCCCTCAGCGCCACCACCAGCCTCGGCTCGGTGACCTTTTCGCATATCACGATTCCCCGGGTGATCGACGCTACTAGCACCCCGGTTCCCGCTCCGGCACCCTCCATCGCCCAGATCTTTCCCCAGGGACGTCCCGAAATCATCGGGGCCGTCGGTTCTACCCAGAAAAAGGCCTTTCAATTCCGGATCACCTCTCAAACCGGCCTCGCCCTCTTGCAGGGGATTGCCGGCATCGGTGTGGAAGCCCGGGCCATTCCCACGGACGGCAGCCTCGATACGGTCTCGACGCAAACCGCACGTTGCGACAATGCACCCCTCAGCGGTGACGATGGCGTCGTCAGCTGCGACCTGGTTCTCGGCGGTAAGGTGGGAACCTCGGTTGTGCGCGTCACCGTCGGCGGCTTCCAAAACTTTGACTTCCCCCTGATCGTCACCCAAGGTCCGCCGAAAATCATCACGATCATCAGCGGCAACAATCAGAGCGGCATCGCCGGACAAGCCTTACCCAAGTCCCTGTTGGCTCGCATCGATGACGGATTTGGCAGCTTGCTCAACGGCGTACC
>JAYTTC010000479.1:0-19221 GCA_043745255.1 Verrucomicrobiales bacterium | reverse complement strand
CAGGACCCGTCGAGCAACGTTCCCACTTTTCTGCTGACGTTCGCTGCGATGGTACCCTGGACGTTCTTCTCCAACGGACTTGCCCAGGCGTCGGGGAGTGTGGTCGCTAACTCCAATTTGGTGCGCAAGATCTACTTTCCCAGGCTGGCGATCCCAATCGCGAGCATCCTTTCGGGCGTCATCGACTTCGGTATCGCCTTCTCACTCCTTCTCGGCATGATGGCCATGAAGGGAATCTGGCCCGGATGGAATGTGCTGTTTCTTCCGGTGTTTGTGCTTCTAGCGGTGACCACCTCGCTCGGAGTTGGACTCTGGTTGTCGGCCTTGAACGTGCAGTACCGCGATATCCGCTATGTCATTCCGTTCATGACCCAGTTCTGGCTCTTCGCTTCCCCCGTGGTGTATCCCAGCAGCCGAATTCTTAAAGACTATGGCGAGACGTGGTACACGATCTATGGGTTAAACCCGATTGCCGGAGTGGTGGAGGGGTTCCAGTGGGCCTTGCTCGGAGTAGGAAGTCCGCCCGGAGCCATGGTGCTCGTCTCCGCAATCACGTCGGTTCTGATTTTGATCGGCGGCGCGTTTTACTTCCGCCGGATGGAACGGGAATTCGCCGATCTCATTTAGTTTCTTGAGTAAATTATGAGTGATGTTGCCATCAGGGTGGAAAATGTAGGGAAAGAGTATCGCCTCGGGGCTGATAAGAAAAAGTCTCCATCCCTACGCGACGCGTTGTCGGACGCCGCATCCGGGATCTTCAATCCGTCAAAGGAGGCTGCCGCCAAGGGCACTTTCTGGGCGCTGAAGAATGTTTCGTTTGAGATCAAAAACGGAGATGTCGTCGGCGTTGTGGGCCACAACGGCAGCGGCAAAAGCACCTTGCTGAAAGTGCTTTCTCGGATCACTGATCCTAGCGAAGGCTTCGCCGAAATCCATGGGCGAATCGGATCTCTGCTCGAAGTCGGCTCAGGCTTCCATCCGGAGCTCACCGGGCGAGAGAACATCATCCTGAACGGGACGATTTTGGGAATGCGACGCGATGAAATTGCCCGTCGCTTCGACGAGATTGTGGAGTTCGCCGGCGTGGAAAAGTTCATCGACACCCCGGTAAAGAGGTTCTCGAGCGGGATGTATCTGCGGCTCGCCTTTGCGGTCGCCGTGCATCTTGAGTCCGAGATTCTGTTAGTGGATGAAGTGTTGGCGGTGGGCGATGCGCAGTTCCAAAAGAAATGCCTGGATAAGATGAAGAGCGTCAGTCAGAGCGGCCGCACCGTGCTCCTCGTCAGCCACAACATGTCGGCCATTCGGAACATCTGCAATCGGGGACTCATCCTCGACCGGGGCAAGATGCTCGACTTCGGGGAGGTCAACGCCGTTACCGATCAGTATCTCGCGCGGTTGAGCGGTCGGGGTGCTGGAGAGTCAGTTGAGACCCGCCACTTTAATCTGGAGTATATTCGCATTCACTCCACCCAGGCTCCGGTCATTCGCACCTTTGATCCGGTGCAAATAAACCTACGCTTCGCGCCGAAGCAGGACATGCGCGCACCCACGGCCTACGTTTCGATCCTCACGGGTGAGCATCAGCGCCTAGTCGGTCTCGATTTCTGTGACTTTAGCACCCCGCCGTCGGTCAAAGCAGGGGAGAGCATCCAGCTTCAATTTAACATCGCTCAGCTCCCCCTGTTGCAGGGCAATTATCTGCTCGAGGTACACTTGCGGGATGGTAAGACCCATGAGCATATCCCTCGGAATTTCCCTTTCGAGGTCGTGGATTCCGTGGTCTATGGAGGACGGCAGATTAACGCCAGGCACGGACTCCTCGGATTGCAGGTGCATGGGGGTGTGGTGAACGACGCGTCAAATGCGGTCATCTCCAACAAGGCCCAGGTGGCTTGAGAAGTGAAGCTTCCTTGTGTTCCTTTGTCAAAGTGCCGGCCTTGTCGATTGAACGGTTAAACATGAGTTCCGGTTATCTGAAATACTGAAACCCCTATGCCGAGCACGATCTCCTCTTTTAACATCCATCCGGCCGATCTGAATCGCCGACGTCAGCGCTGCCGTCCGGTGGTCGATCAGTTGCTGAAGTACCCCCTGATTCAGGCTCTTCGCTGCAATGTCTGCGATTCACCGCGCTACGCGATCATCTCCATTTACGATCGCTATGATTTTCCTGCACGCACGGCGGTTTGTCTGCACTGCGGTCTGGTCTATGTGGTCGATCGATTCACGCCGAAGGGCTATTCCGATCTTTATAACGAAGGGCACTACCGGGAGATGATCTCCCAGTTCAAAGCCAAGAAGCAGAACATCGCGAGCATCGACAAGGCGCAGATCGCTTACACCGCCGGGTTGATTGCCAGCCTGAAGGGCTATCTTGAATCCAGTCGCGGTGGACGATTATTGGACATTGGAGGCAGCACCGGATACGTCGCGAATGAGTTCCAAAAAAGTTTCGGGCTCAAGGCAACACTTCTAGAACCCTCTTCGGAGGAAGTGGCGGCGGCGAAGAAGCTGGGTCTCGATGCTCACGTCGGATCGCTGGAAGACTATCAAAGCACGGAACAGTTCGATGTCATTTTGCTCTGTCGCACAATCGAGCACTTGTTTGATCTTAGGCTCTCGATGACCAAGATCCGCAGCCTGCTCAAACCCGAGGGTATCTTCTACTGCGACCTGGCTGAGTTCATGGAGATTTGTCGCCGCGAGGGCCCGCCGGAGGCTATCACCAAGATCGATCATACCTATTGGCTCACGCAGGAAACCGCTGCGGGAATTTTCGCCGGCCTGGGATTCCAAATCGTGGCCGCTCACTTGACGCTCTCGCCGGATCAAATCGGGTTCCTTCTGAAAAAGGCCGATCCGATGCCTACCCCCCAACTCCCCGCCTCCGTGCTTGACCCCATGTTGCGCACTTTCCGCGAAGTCACCACCGACTGGCACCGGTTCGGGGCAGAGCCTGAAGGGGCCGTGGATTGGCTGCGTCGGCGTGCCTATACGTTGAAGAAGAAGATTTCAGCATGAGTCTCGCGATCATTCCAGCCCGCGGCGGTTCCAAGGGAATTCCCGGCAAGAACATCAAGCGGGTGGGGGGGAAACCGCTGATCGCGTGGTCGATTGAGCACGCCAAGCAAGCGCGTTCGATCCGCCGTATCGTGGTTTCCACAGACGACCAGGCCATCGCCAGCATCGCCCAGGAATACGGTGCCGAGGTGGCGTGGCGTCCCGCGGAGATCAGTGGAGACAAGGCCTCTTCAGAATCCGCCTTGGTTCACACGCTGGACCATCTTCGGGATACCGAGGGTTATGAGCCCGAGTTAGTCGTTTTCCTCCAGGCGACATCGCCGATGCGAAAACCAGGGGAGGTTCAAACCGCGATCGACACCTTCGTGCGAGAGGCTGCCGACTCATTGCTCTCCGTCTGCCTAGTCCACGGCTTTGTCTGGCGGAACGACAAGGGCAAGGTTTCCTCCTTCAGCTATGACCATAAGAACAGGCCGCGTCGTCAGGACGCCCCAGAGGATCTGGTCGAGAACGGTTCCATCTATGTCTTCAAGCCCTGGGTGATTCGAACGTTGAATAACCGCCTTGGAGGGAAGATCGCGCTGCATCGGATGGATCCGCTCGACTCCTTTCAAATCGACGAACCAGGCGACATCGAGCTCATCGATCATCTGATGGCGTTTCGTCGTGGCCAGGCTGCAGCGGATCTCTCGGGAGTGAAGTTGCTGGTCCTGGACTTCGATGGCGTGCTGACTGACAACCGAGTGACCGTGGCTCAGGATGGCACGGAATCGGTAGTCTGCTCTCGCGGCGACGGGTTCGGCATCGGTCTTTTGCTTAAGTCTGGAGTCGAAGTGGTCGTTCTCTCTAAGGAGCCCAACCCCGTGGTAGGTGCGCGCTGCCGGAAGTTGAAGATTCCCTGCATTCAGGGGTGTGACGACAAGCTGCCTGTCTTGCAGAAGCTTGCCGCTGAACGGAAGCTCGGTCCGGATCAGGTGGCTTACGTAGGAAATGATTTGAATGACCTCGAGTGCCTCGGCTGGGTGGGAAACCCGATTGCGGTGTCAGACGCGCTCCCGGAAGTCAAAGCAGTCTCGCACATGGTGACCCGAGCCCTGGGAGGGCACGGTGCCGTGCGCGAAGTGTGTGATGCGATTTTAGCCCAGAAAAAAATCAAAACTGTATGAGCAACAAGACAGTCCAAATCGGAAACCGTGTCGTCGGTGACAACCAGCCCTGCTATGTCATCGCCGAGATCGGCATTAATCATAACGGCGACCTTGGCGTGGCCAAAAAACTCATCGATGTGGCGGTGCTTTCGGGCTGCGACGCGGTGAAGTTCCAAAAGCGCACCCCTGAGCTCTGCGTGCCTCTTGAGCAACGCAATCTCACGCGCGAGACTCCCTGGGGTATCATGACCTACCTGGAGTACCGCTATCGGGTTGAATTCGGCGAGAAGGAATACGCCGTCATCAACGATTACTGCCTCGACAAGGGAATCCAGTGGTTCGTCTCTCCCTGGGACGCGCCTTCCGTGGATTTCATGGAACAGTTTCAGCCGGTTTGTTACAAGGTTGCATCGGCGAGCATTACCGACAACGAGCTCCTCACCCGGCTGCGTGATACCGGCCGCCCGGTGATTCTGTCGACCGGCATGTCCACCATGGATCAGATCCGTGCGGCCGTGAAACTCACCGATCGCAAGCAGCTGATCCTGACCCACACCACCAGCGCCTATCCCTGCAAGCCCGAGGAGCTGAACCTTCGAATGATCCCCACCCTGCGCGAGGAGTTCGATGTGCCCATCGGCTACTCGGGTCATGAGGTGGGTCTCCAGACCACGTATGCTGCAGTCGTCCTGGGGGCCTGCGCGGTGGAGCGCCACATCACTTTGGATCGTGCCATGTGGGGCAGTGATCAGGCCGCTTCGATCGAGCCGGCCGGTTTCATGCGCATGGTTCGTGATATTCGGACCATTGAGAGTTCTCTCGGCGACGGTAAGAAGGTCGTCTACGCCAGCGAGGTTCCGATCATGAAGAAATTGCGTCGCTCTGCGGCCTGATTCTCGTCTCTCTATCCCGGGGCTGCGGGCGACGGTCGCCTGCAGCCCCGGGTTTGCTTGTATCCCATGAGTTCTCCCGTGTTAGCCGAATCCTCCGCGAAATCAGAAATGTCATCCCCTTCCACTGTAGGGGCCCCGCATATCGCCATTCATAAACCAAGAGTGGTGGTGATCATCCCGCGGGGCGAGGCGGTGCGGAACTTCCTCTTTTCCGACACCTTGGAAGCGCTTGGCAAGCAGGCACGCGTCACCGTGCTATCGTTGGTCGATGACGAGCGCTACGTCGGGCGGTGTCGGCCTTATGTGGACGAGATTCTCTCGCTCAAAGAGTATTCGCCTCATCCGCTGCCGGCGCGTCTGCGCGTGTTAATTGAGAACGCGCATGACCTGTGGCTTTGGAGCGAAGTGGCGAAGAACAATAGGGAGCTTCGCGACCGTCGCTCCGCGGAGAATGGTCGTCTCTGGCCGCGCAAGCTGGTGCGGTGGTCTGCGGAACTGTTTGCCAATCCGCCCTGCCTCCATGCCCTGACCGCCATCGAGCGGGAGATACACTACCGATTACGCCCGACGCAAGAATTCAATCGTCTGTTCGAGCGCCTAAAACCCGATCTGGTGTTCAACGGGTCGCACATTCATGGAATGGCGGGAGAGCTTCCCACACGGGTGGCCTACCGGATGGGGATTCCCACCGCTGGATTTATCTTCTCCTGGGATAATCTGACGTCGCGCAGCCGAATCATGGCACCCTATGACTACTGGTTCGCCTGGAACGATCATATGCGAGGGCAGTTGCTCGGGTTTTACCCCCAGGTAAAGCCGCAGGACGCTTTCGTGACGGGTACGCCCCAGTTTGATTTCCACTTCAAGCCGCAGTTTCAGCTCTCTCGCGAGGAAGTGTGCCGTCGAATCGGAATCGATCCTTCCCGTCCGTTCATCCTCTACACGAGCGGCATCTACAATCACTTCTACGAGGAGCACAAACATCTTCAGTCGATCATCCGGCATTTGCAGGAAATCGACGTGAAGCCCAAACCGCAGCTGGTGGTTCGCAATTACGCCAAGGGTACGAGCGATGAGCTCAAGGCCATGGCCAAACAGTCCTTTCCCGATGTGGTGTTTCCTCCAGTGACCTGGGATGAAAAATGGCTGATGCCCCTGCACGAGGATCTCTTCCTCTACTCGAGCCTGATCCACCACGCACACATGAGCATTAACGCGGCGTCCACTGTCACCTTGGAGTTCTTGATGATGGACAAGCCGGTGATCAATTTGGATTTCGATCCGCCAGGTTCGGATCTGCCCTACTGCATGGGATACGATCGACATATTAAATTCGACCACTTTTGGCCGATTGCCCAGAGCGGTGCCACCATGGTGGTAAAGTCTGAGGACGAGATGCGCCAGGCTCTGATTCGCGGGCTCACTCAGCCGATGGCCGATTCCGAGGCTCGTCGCAAATTTGTGAAGCAGTTTTTTGGCGATACGCTCGATGGCCAGAGTGGGCATCGCGTTGCCGAGCGCCTGGTAGATCTGGCTCGCCGCAAGCGCCCTGACCGTCTCTCACGTTCCTGATGTTGGATCCCACCCTGCCCATGAATTCTTCCGCTGGCGCACGACCTCGCCTGCTGGTTCTCTCTCACGTCCTTCCTTTTCCTGGCCATTCTGGCCAGCAGCAGCGTGTGGCGAACACCCTGCGAGCGGTGCGTGACCGCTTCCACGTCACCTTTGCCAGTGTTGCCCCGCGTGGACAAGAGGCGCGCATGCGACAGGAGCTTCGGAACTGGTGCGATGAAGTACTCCTGCTGCCTTCTCAGTACGACCGAAGTCGCTTGGCCAATGTGCTGCATCAGATTCGCGCGAAGTGTTTCGCGCTCCGCACAGGTCTCAAGACTTCCAATTACGTCATCGGTCAGCTTGAGCTTTCTCCGGCGAGGGTGCTCTCCTTGGTAGAGAACCGTCCGTATGATCTGGCGCTGATCGAGTATTTTCATGCGGCAGACGCGGCCACCGCGCTCAGGCAGCGCGGCGTTCCCTGCGTGCTCGATACCCACAATGTGCTGTGGCAGGCCTACGACCGTCAGCTGAACGATATCGCTTGGACCCCCGCGTGGTGGAAGCGCACTGCGCTCCGCCGCTATCAACAAGCGGAGGAGAGCGCTTGGCGTCAATTCGATGGCTTGATCGCGATCAACACCGGCGAGGCGAACTATATTCGATCGCGTGTTCCCTCGGACCTTCCCTTGTTTCAGGCCTGCATGGGGCTGGACTTGTCGGTCTGGCCCTATTCCTGGGAGCCCGCGCAACCCACGCGCGTAGGTTACTACGGAGGGTTGGGGAGCGGGCACAACGCCCGCGAGGCATTGCGCTGCTATCAGCAGATTATGCCGCGCGTTTGGATGACCTCACCGAAGGCGGAACTCTGGATTATTGGGAGCAAACCACCCCCCGAGATTCTGGCGCTCAGGGAGGACCCTCGTGTGCGAGTCACCGGATTCGTCGAGCGAGCGCAAGATGTCCTGAAGACGCTGTCGGTTTGTCTCTGTCCCTGGACCGGGACCTATGGGTTTCGCAGCCGGCTGGTGGAGGTCATGGCCCTTGGGGTGCCGGTGGTCGCGTCACCCGATGCCGCCTACGGAATGGAGTTCAATCACGGGCACGGAATCTTTTTCGAGCCCGATGATGAGAGGATGGCGTCAGCGGCTAGGAAGCTGCTCGACGATAGGCCATTTGCCCGTTCCCAAAGTGAGGCCGCGCGTAGAAGCGTGGAAGCGAACTACGGATTCCCGGCTACCTACGGCAGGATGGCGGACGAGTTGTTCGCATTTGCGAATCGTCTTCGAGTGAGCCCGGGGGCCTCGGCGCTCGGCTGAATTCAGAATCCAATAGAGTCGCCCACCGTGAGCCATGACCCCGTTTCAGCTGATTCGAAGTGACTATCGTCGATACCGCGCCGCAGGGGCGGGGAGCTGGTTCGGAGTGGTGCTGATGACCCAGGGCCTTTGGGCATCGACGGTCTATCGAATCAATCGGCACTGCCTGCTGAATCTGCGTCTGCCGGGCCTCCGTCAGCTCGCCCGTATCCTCGGATTGCTTGCCCATAAGGCGATGGAGATTGTGACCGGTGTCAGTTTGCCTCCCGAGCTGACGGCGGGCGAGGGGCTCTACATCGGACATTATGGAGCCATCATCGTGAGTTCTGACGCGCGCCTCGGACGGCACTGCAATCTGTCTCAAGGCGTTACCATTGGAGTCGGCGGACGTGGGGCGCGAAGAGGCGCGCCTGTGCTGGGGAATCGCGTCTATGTGGGAGCCGGAGCAATCCTCTTCGGGAAGATCGAAATCGGAGAGGATGCTGCTATCGGCGCCGGTGCGGTGGTGACCCGATCCGTCCCTGCCCGAGCCGTGGTGGTGGGAAACCCGGCCCGTGTGATCTCCCACGAGGGAAGCTTTGAGTTTGTTCGATTCGACGGGATGGAGACAGACGCGGAGCGTCTGGCCTCGTTCGCCTTACGAACTCCAGAAAAGGGAGAAGTCTGACCGATGAATCTGGTTGTCATTTCCAGCAAACGTTGCTGGCACGCGCCCTCGTCCCCGTCCGGCTTCACGACCGACGGCGGCTTTCCCATGCAGATGCGCGCCCTCTCGCAGCTGTTTGATCACACAACGCTCGTGGTTCCCTGCCTGCCCACGGGGCCGGATGCCGCAAGCACACCCTTGGTGGGGCACAACATGTCGGTGATGGCGATGACGTACCCGCGCGGCCGAGGATGGCGCCGAAAGCTTGATTTTCCCTTCTGGCTCGTGAGAAACCTTCCCGTCGTTGTACGCGAATTGCTTCGCGCCGATGCCATTCACGCCCTCATTCCAGGGGACGTTGGGACGGTCGGAATGATGCTGGCCGTTCTGCTCCGCAAACCATTGTTCGTTCGCCATTGTGGCAATTGGCTCGCTCCCTCGACCTCAGTCGAGCGCTTTTGGAAGTGGTTTATGGAGACGTTCGCCGGCGGAAGAAATCTGATGCTCGCGACTGGGGGTAGCGACCGTGCGCCTTCGCAGCGCAACAGCGAGGTGCGCTGGATTTTCTCGACCAGCCTGACCGGCCAACAGCTTCAAGAATGCTCCGCCGGGTGCGTGCCAGAAACGAAACGTCGGACTCGGCTCATCATCACGTGCCGTCAGGAGCGCCTGAAAGGGACGGCACTGATCCTGGAGAGCCTCTCGCTCTTGAAGCGGGACTTTCCCGAGATCGCTTTCGATGTCGTGGGCGACGGGACGGATTTGAGTTGGTTTAAACAGCGAGCGAGCGAGCTCCAGGTGCAGGATCGCGTTCGGTTTCATGGGAACGTGGATCACGCCTCTGTCATGCGATTGTTGAAGGAGGCAGACCTGTTCGTGTTTCCGTCCCGCTCCTCTGAAGGTTTCCCCAAGGCTGTCTTGGAAGCGTTGGCCTGCGGGCTTCCGGTTGTCACAACTCCCGTATCCGTGCTGCCGCAACTGATCCGACGAGGATGCGGCCGGATTCTTGAAGAGACAACCCCGGAAGCGCTTGCCGCCTCGGTGAAAGAGTGCCTCGAGGACCCGGTCCGTTATCAGGCGATGTCGCGGTCCGCCTTGGAAACTGCACAGGCTTACTCGCTCGAGGGATGGCGCGATACGATTGGGGAGTTGCTGACTCCAGCGTGGGGGAGACTGAAGTCGGGCCCTCCCGAGCCGGCCACACAGGAGGTCAGCACCGTCGTCGCGAAACTGTAGTGTTGACCCCATGACTCAACGTTCCTTGAATTCTATCCCGATCATTGCATTGCGCGGATTGAGAGTCTGCTTTGTCGCAGGCACGCTCGGGCAGGGCGGGGCGGAGCGTCAGCTTTACTATATGTTGAAGTCCCTGGTTGAAGCAGGTGCCCGGGTGCGCTTGCTCTCGCTGACCCAGGGCGAGTTCTACGAGGAGCCCATCCGGAAGCTGGGAGTGCCCGTGACCTGGATTGGCCAGTCCGGAAACCAGCTGGCGCGGCTGATGCGGTTGATCCGTGAGTTGAGGAGCGGTCCGGTGGACATCCTTCAAAGCCAGCATTTCCATACCAACATTTACGTGGCTCTCGCGGGTCGGTGCCTTGGCATTCCGCACCTAGGCGCGATGAGAAGCACGGGCTCGAATGAGGTGGCCATGACCGGACGTCTTCTCGGTCCCTTGTGCCTGCGCTGGCCCAAGGCGATCGCCGCCAATTCTCAGGTGGCCATTCAATACGCCACCGCGCAGGGGATTTCCTCCGCGCGCCTACACCATCTTCCGAACGCTTTGGACACGTCGGTCTTTCATCCCGTAGATCGACCTGAGCGGACTCCTGTTCGCGTGGTCGCCGTGGGGCGGCTCGGTCCGGAAAAGCGATTCGATCGATTTCTTCGAACCCTCGCGGCGGTGCGTCGGATGAGCCCGATGCCGCTGGAAGGCATTTTGGTGGGCGATGGGCCTTTGCGCGCTGAATTGGAGGCCAAGTGTGAGGAGCTCGGGCTCCGGGGATCGGTCCAGTTTCTCGGAGCGGTCTCCGACATGATGACGGTGTACCCGCGTGCCGATGTTTTGATTCTTACCTCGGACTGGGAAGGAACGCCGAATGTATTGCTCGAAGCCATGGCGACGGGGTTGCCGGTTCTTGCCACGCGCGTGGGTGGAGTGCCCCAGGTGGTCCGAGACAGCTCGACGGGGTTTCTGGTGGACGTTGCGGATGAGGATCGACTCGCTGTCCGTCTGCGCGAGTTGATCGAGAATCATGCCTTGCGCGCCCGCATGGGCGCTGCGGGAATCCAGTTCGTCGAGCAGCACTATTCCCTTGCGAGCCTCCCCACTGCGTTGGCGGCGCTCTATGAGAAGGTCCGCGCATGAGCTTGCCCATGGCCACCCCTTCTAACTCGGAGGAACTCATCGCTCTCCCGATGCGGCCTCGCGTCCCGGTCAAGGTTCCCTCGGATCCGGCGATTCGCACCTTCGTGGTGGTAGGCGCGATCCTTCTGCATGTGCTGATGGGGGTGCTTTTTAGCAAGGTCTCCGTGCTCTCGATGGTGCATGCCTTGGCAGTGGGTGTACTGGCGTTCTGGTGCGCGGCCACCGATAGGAGCCTGATGCGTCTCGCCTTGGCGGCGGCTTACATCGCAGGCTCGGAGGGGCTGTGGAGGATGACCGGAGCGACCCTGATTTGGGAATACGGCAAGTACACCATGGCGGGGTCGATGATCTTCGCGCTGGTATTGCACGGGCGCATAAAACCTTATTGGCCGCCGATGGTTTACCTCGCGCTCCTGATCCCCGGGACGTTGTTGACCTTTACGATGATCGATTTGGAGAAGGCCAGGCAGCTTGTGAGTTTTGATCTCTCAGGACCGATCAGCCTCGCGGTCAGTGTGTTCTTTTTTTCCAAGGTCAAACTGACACAGCGCCAGGTCGCGAAGATGCTGCTCTGCTATATCATCCCGACGGTGACGATAGTGGCCTTGATTGTCCTCGGACTGGCAGCTCAGGAAGAGGTGGTCTTCAGAAAGAGCTCATTGGCCGCGGCGAGCGGTGGATTCGGTCCTAATCAGATTTCCGCCGCGCTAGGACTGGCAAGTCTCTGTTGTTTTTTAGTGGCCACGAACCGGAGTGTCCCGTTCTTGCTTCGCATCTTTTTCGGCCTCGCGATCCTTGCTTTTGCCAGCCAGAGCGCTCTTACCTTTTCCCGTTGTGGGCTGCTCTATTTCGCGGGGGGCTTCCTGCTTTCTACGATGGTCATGATGCGGAATCCACAGATGGCAGTTCAATTGGGATTGCTCCTCGCGGTGCTGGCGGCGCTGATTTACTTTTTCGTTTTTCCCTGGTTGGACGCCTTCACCGGGGGGGCCATGTCGGATCGGTTCACTAGTGGCGAGATGAGTAAGCGCGACACGATCGTGGCAATGGATCTAAAGATCTTTCAAGAGAATGCGTTTTTGGGGATTGGAGTCGGACGAGCTAAGGAAGTGCGCCAAGCGATGGAGCACCGTGCGTCTTCCCACACCGAATACACCCGACTCCTCGCCGAGCATGGATTCTTGGGCGTCCTTGCGATCGTGATGCTCTTCTGGATGGGGTTCATCCATTTCTGGAGACCACGAACGGTGGAGGGGAGAGCGCTGGCGGCCGGGATGGTGGCCTACACGCTGATGTATATGATGGGAAATGGCATGCGCCAGGTGTTGCCTGGGCTGACCTTTGGCATCGCCGCCTGCACCGTATTACCCGCAACGTCGAAAAGGGCACGAGGCGCGGGGATCCCTAAGAATCTCACGGTCCTCAAGCCTCCGGACGAGCCGACAATGCAGGGTGTGTGACGGCGTGGTCGAGACCCGAGGATTGAATTTAAGTCTATGTGTGGAATAGCAGGAGTGGTTTTTCGGGATGGGAGTTGTCCGGATGCGGGGTCGCGTGTCCAGGCCATGATCGCCCGGCAGCGACATCGCGGCCCTGATGGGGAGAGTTTTTACGAAGCCCCCGGCGTGGCTCTGGGGCACTGTCGTCTCGCGATTCTCGATCTCAGCGATGCCGGCCGCCAGCCGATGTCCGATCCCAGCGGCCGCTTCACCGTTGTCTTTAACGGCGAGATCTACAACTACGTGGAGCTGGGTGAGGAGCTGCGCAGCTTGGGACATTCCTTTCGCAGTTCCTCGGATACCGAGGTCTTGCTCGCGGCCTATCAACAATGGGGCAAGGGATGCCTCTCCAAGCTGCGCGGGATGTTCGCCTTTGTGGTGTGGGACCGAACGGAGCGTCGTGCCTTCGGTGCCCGGGATCGCCTGGGCATCAAACCATTTCATTACTGGATCGACGGGAATAATAGGCTGGCCTTCGCCTCGGAACTGAAGGCGATCCTTCCGTGGCTGTCGCAACGACGTCTGCGTCCACAGCTTGCGCAGCAATTTCTCGCATTCAACCTTCTGGAGCACGAGCCGACGGAGACCTTCTTTGAAGAGATTCATCGACTCGCTCCGGGTCACTTTTTTGAGTGGCGACCCGGGGAGACCTTTCGCGCACAGGTTTACTGGGAGACCAAGGTGGTGGAATCGGAATTGGTGTCCCCGAAAGAGGAGGCGTTTTGGATCGAGGGATTCCGCAGCCAATTTCGTGAAACCGTGGATTTGCATCTGCGATCGGACGTGCCGGTCGGCACCTGTCTCAGCGGAGGACTCGATTCCTCCGCGATCGTTTGCACGGTCAACGAGGAGCTGCGTCGGCGGGGTGCCTGGCGTGAGGATTGGCAGCACACTTTCAGTGCCTGCTTCGAGCAGGAGTCGCTCGATGAGCGGCCGTACATGAGAGCGGTGGTGGAGGCGACGGGCTGTCGGCCTCACGAGGTGTTTCCGAGCGGCGATCGACTTCGGCAGGATCTCGATACTTGGCTCTGGCACCAGGAAGAGCCGGTGGGAGGCACCGGTTGTTACGCTCAGTTCTGTGTGGCTCGGCTCGCCCATGAGCATGGGATCAAAGTGCTCTTGAACGGACAGGGGGCCGATGAGCAGTTGGCCGGGTATCGGAAGTTCATCTTCGTGTATCTTCGCCAGCTCGCTCGCACGGGGCATTGGTTCAGGGCTGCCCGTGAAACCTCCGCTTTCTTTCTGAGTCCGGAAGTCCTGAAAAGCATGCGGTTCGCCGAGGGGCGGCGTTACTTCTTCAAGACCTTGAGCGAGGTGAACCTACTCTGGCCCGGCGTAACCCAGCCGTTGCGTCCTGCTGGGATGGGTTTGAACCAGACGCTCAGCCAGCGGCTGGATGCTGATCTCACCCGATTCAGCTTGCCGGTGCTGCTTCGCTATGAGGATCGCAATATGATGGCTTTCGGAATCGAATCGCGGGTGCCGTTTGTGGATCACGTGTTCGTCGAGTGGATGGCCAAGCTCCCCCCCAATCTCAGGCTTCGGAATGGGTGGACCAAGTACGTGATGCGCGAGGCGCTGGCCGACCGCTTGCCGCCCAGGGTGAAACAGCGCAAGAGCAAGCTGGGCTTTTCCACCCCCGAGTCGGCGTGGCTGGCGGGCCCTCTGGCAGATTGGCTGCGCGATCATCTCAGGCAGCCTAAGTATCTGAATGAGTTTGCCGCGCCGGAAGGTATCCAGACTTTGCTTCGTCAGTACGAGAACGGAAGTCGCGCCAAATCCCTTCTAAACATTCTATTCCGACTCGCGATCTTCGAGAACTGGGCGCGACTGTATATGTCGGCTGATGGCGCGATCGCGGCTCGCCCAGCGGCCTGAGGAAAAAGTTTCTCCGAGTTGAATCATGGGAAACGAAGCCCTCACTCTGCCAAATTCGAATCCTCCGCTACATGTTCTGGTGGTTTCAAACCATTGGAAGGTGAAGGACAACAAAACCTTTGCCGCAGTGTGGGTGGACCGCCAGGTCACCGCTCTGCGCAATCTCGGTGTCGAGGTGAGTACCTATGACATCGGTACCAGCCACGCCCCAAGGCATTTGTGGGAACAGTGGAGGGGGCTCCGTGCGGAGGTGAAGCGATTGAAGCCGGATTTGGTTCACGCCCGCTACGGCACCATCACCGCCATGCTGAGTGTGTGGTCCGGCGCTCCTTCGCTGATCACCTACGCCGGAAGCGATTTGCTTCCCGGTGCCGGCGTCTCCTGGAGCCGTACCTGGTTCGCAATCGTCCTCTCGAATATCGCAGCGCTGAAGGCTCGCGCTCTCATCTGTGTTAGCGAACAACTGCGTCAGGCACTGTGGTGGAGGGGGGGTGACGCGACGGTCATTCCCGATGGAGTGGATCTCAAGCGGTTTGTGGTTGTGGATCGGAACGAGGCGCGACAACGGCTCGGATGGCCTCTCGACAGGCCGGTAGTGGTGATCGACGCAGCGCGGGATCCCATCAACAAGGGACTGGAAATTGCCCAGGCCGCCATTTTGCGAGTTCAGCAAGTCATTCCCGAGGCGGAGTTGAGGGTCTTTTCGGGAGTGAAGCCCGATGAGATGCCTCTGCATTATTGCGCTGCCGACGCACTGCTGCTTGCAAGCCGTCAGGAAGGCTCACCCAACGTGGTGAAGGAAGCGCTGGCGTGCAATTGCCCGGTTGTGGCGACGGAGGTCGGGGACACCCGGGAACGGCTGGCGAAGGTTTCGCCGTCCTTCCTGGTGAACCGCGATGCGGAAAGCATTGCTGACGCGCTGGTCAAAATCTTGAAGGCTCGAGTCCGCTGCAACGGGCGCGAGCACGTGTTGGATTTGGGAATAGAGCAGGTGGCTCAAAAGGTTGTCGATGTGTATCGCAAAGTGAAGGAGGCGGCATGAATTTACCGATAAAAAACGTGACGGTCGGATCGGTGCGGATCGCCCCGTTTACGGAGACGTCCCTGGAATCGGTGGTGGAGATCCATCTCGCGGCCTTTCCGGACTACATGAATACCCAGCTGGGTCGCGGCTATCTCCGCGCATTTCTTCGCGGGTTCCTTCGTCGGGAGGACACCGTGGCGCTGCTGGCCTTGAGCGAGTCAGGTCAGGTCCTGGGTTACGCCGTTGGAGCGCCGGTTCAATCGGGTCACGAGATGAATCGCGCGCTGGTTCCCGCGGCAATCCTCGCGGTGCTTGGCAAGCCCTGGATCCTTGCGACGCCTCGCATTCGACGCACCGCCTGGCAGCGGATCCAGTCGATGCTTGGGAGGAAAGGCGCGATGAAACCGAAACCGCTGCTTCCCATGATCACACTTTCCCTGGTGAGCATCGGAGTCGATCCGCAGGCGCGGGGGCGTAGCGTTGGCGAACAGCTGATGAAGGCCTGGGAGGAGGGTGCCAAGCAGCTCGGATGCGCGTCACTTCGGCTGTCGGTATACCCGCAGAACGCCGGGGCTCGGCGCTTCTATGAGAGGAATGGATGGATACCCTTCCAGGAGTCGGTGCCGGAGGGCCATGCGATGTACTACTCCAAGATTTTTTGATGCCATGAGCCGAGGATCCATTTTGCCAGCCCATTCCGAACTCCCGCAGCGGCCGTTTGTGTCGATTGTCATGCCGGTGCGGAACGAGGAGAAATTCATCGTTTCCGTGGTCGAGGCCGTATTTGAGCAGGACTATCCCGCCGACCGACTCGAACTCCTGGTGGTGGATGGAATGTCCACTGATCGGACGCGCGCGCTGGTGCAGGAGATTCAGAAACGCCGACCCAATGTGCGGCTGATCGACAATCCAGGCCGCATCGTGCCCACCGGATTCAACGCCGCGCTGGGCCAGGCCGCGGGTGAAGTGATCGTTCGCATGGACGGGCACTGCGAATACCCCCACAACTACGTCAGTCTCGTGGTTCAGTTTCGCGAGGAGAGCGGCGCGGACAACTTCGGCGGTGTGTTGGAACCGATTGGCGATTCCTGGACCCAGCGTTGCATCTGCATGGCCTATCGTTCGAGGGTTGGGATCGGAGGTGCCGCGTTGAAGGGGCACAATGGAATGGAGGTGCAGCACGAGGTGGACGCCGTGCACGGCGGGTGCTGGCTGCTGCATCGATTGCGCGAGGTCAACGGGATGGACGAGGAGATGGTGCGGAACCAGGACGATGAGTTGAGCTTCCGGCTCCGCAAGTCGGGGGGGAAGGTAATGCAATCGACGGCGCTTCGCGTGCGCTATCACGTTCGCAACAGTTTTCGCCAGCTGTTCTCGCAGTTCGCGCAGTACGGGTATTGGAAGGTTCGCGTGGTGAGGAAGCATCCCCAGCAGGCAAGTCTGAGACATTTCGTCCCCGGCGCATTTGTGGCCCTGGTCCTACTGACCGCGATGTGCGCTCCGTTCGTTACTGCGGCTGCCTGGGGTTTCGTCGGGCTTTGGTTTTTTTACTTTGTCGGCACCGGCGGCGCGTCGCTGCTGCAGTTTCTGGGAAGCGGGAGTCCCGGGCTCTGGCCTGGGACGGTCGTTGCACTGCTGATGATGCACGTCGGCTACGGCATCGGCTTTCTGTTGGGCTGGGCACGCGTTTTGTACGGCCCTCTCCCCTCTGATCGCCTGTTCGAGCAGATGACCCGTTAATCCGCAGCGCGAGGTTGTCGATATGAGTTTCATGGAATCCCAGGGTTTTAACATCGAGCGGTGTTCGCTTCCGGCACCGACCCCGGGGGGTCCACGCTGCTCCTTCACGGTGGACGTGGAGGATTGGTATCAATCGAGCGTGGATTTCGATGCCCCGATTTCGGAGCGGGTCCTTCGCAATTGTGAGCGTCTGCTGGGGATCCTCGATGAGGCAAAGGTCAAAGCCACCATGTTCGTGCAGGGAAAAGTCGCTGAGACCTTCCCGAAACTGGTGCAGGACTTTCTTGCTGCAGGCCATGAGGTTCAGTCGCATGGCTACAGCCACCGCCCCCTGTTCGGCATGGACCGCGCGGCGTTGCGACGGGAGCTGGAGTTTTCAAAGAAAACTGTTGAGGACGCGGCTGGAAAATCGGTGACCTCCTTCCGGGCTCAGGATTTTTCCATCCTCGCCAAGAACCTTTGGGCGCTCGAGCTCCTTGTCGAGATGGGATTCACCGTGGATTCATCCATCTTCCCCATCCGCATGAAACGCTACGGAATCGGCACGTGGGAGCCTGGGGCGCATCGCGTGAAACTTCCCAACGGCGCCAGTATCCTGGAGGTGCCGGTGGCCACATGGTTCGTGGCAGGACGGCGATGGCCGGTCGCGGGAGGCGGATATTTCCGACTGCTTCCAGGCTTCGTTCTCGAGCACGCCCTCCGGAGTGTGATGGCCACCAACCAACCGGTGATCGTTTACTGTCATCCCTACGAATTCAATCCCGGCGAGATGTCCGACTATCGCGGTCGCGTTCCGGCGTGGCGTCGACTGCATCAGGGTCTGGGACGCGCGTCGTTCGTGGAACGTGTGCGGCATCTGTTGAAGGTGCTCCCTTTTGGACGGTGTGATGACGTGCTGTCTACCTGGAGGCTTACATGAATATCAGTTTCCTCACCACCGAAGAACCCATTTACCTGCCGGCGTTCTACGAGCGTGTGCTCCCGGTGATGAAGCGGGGGCATACGGTCCGTGTGTATGCGGCACCGCCACTATACAAGAATCAGTCATCGATCGGGGCGGCGAAGCGGTATCTCAAGACTTTCGGTCCCGCTGCAACTTTTCAGCTGGTTCTGCGAGTCATCGGGACAAAGCTGACCCGCCAATCTGTTGCTTCCACGTGCGCCCAACATAGCGTGCCTTACGAGCTCGTGATGGATGTGAACCATCCCGATTTTCTAGAGCAGCTTCGTCGGGAGAAGACGGACCTCCTGGTTTCCGTGAGCTGTCCTCAAATCTTCAAGCAACCCCTGATCGCGCTGCCTCCCAAAGGCACGCTCAATATCCATGGGGCGATCCTTCCACAGTATCGCGGTGTGATGCCGAGTTTTTGGATGCTCGCCAACGGGGAAAAGAGGGCGGGGGTTTCGATCTACTTTGTGAACGAAGCGATCGATGCCGGTGAGCTCTGCGGACAGACCATCTTTGATATCGATCCCCAGGAAACCCTGGATGCCTTTATCCGGCGTTCGAAGGGCCTTGCCGCGGATCTCCTGCTGGAAACGCTGCACTTGATGGACCGTGGCGATCTGAAATCCAGCCAGCTGGATCTGTCTAAAGGCTCTTACTTCTCCTGGCCTACCTTGGAAGCGGTCCAGAGGTTCCACACAGCCGGACGCAAGCTCTGGTGATTGCCGATCGTGCTGTCGGGTGCAATTCAAAGTAGCTGAGATCTGGATCCTTGGAGAAAGCCTGAATGGGTCGCTGCGTGAGAGCGCCGCCCACCTCAGCGGCCGCGATGACCTGACAGAAGTAGGTTCTCGGAACAGGTTCCCCCTCCCCTCCGCGTCCTCCGCGCAATCCGCAGTAAAAGCTCCTCCCAGGATCGGAAACGGGCAGGGCCGGGTTTAGCCGCGAAAAGGCGCAAGAGACGCAAAAAAGACGGGGCCTCTGGACGACGCTACAGAAGCCAGGCTGCAGTTCTGTAGCGTGGGCCGTATCGGCCCATCCCCCGCTCCGATCGTTCGATACGAACGACACTACAGAAGATGGAAACCATGCGAGGGCACGCCAGCTGTAGTTCTGTAGTGTGGGCCGTATCGGCCCATCCCCGTCCCGATCGTCCGATACGGACGACACTACAGAAGATGGAAACCG
>JAYTTC010000478.1:0-5079 GCA_043745255.1 Verrucomicrobiales bacterium | reverse complement strand
CAGCTGGTGTCGCCGCCTCACGCACTCAGGGGAAGCCGTATCTCGAGATCGAGGCCGATCGCACATTGATGGCCCGATTTGGATTACGAATTGCGGATGTTATGGAGGTCGTGGAAAGCGGACTCGGGGGCAGGACCGTGAGCACCGCACTGGAAGGTCGACAACGGATTCCCATCCAGGTGCGCTTGGATCGGAGTGAACGCGAAGACCTGGAGCGCCTCGGCGAGATCTTGATCGCCACGCCCTCGGGGATGCAGATTCCTCTGGGTCAGGTCGCCACCGTGAAGCGGGTCCAGGGCCCGAGCGAAATCGCGAGCGAGAACGGGCGGCTAAGGGCTTTCGTGCAGGCGAACGTCCAGGAGCGCGATTTGGGAGGGTTCGTGCAGGAAGTGCAACGGCGACTGGAAACCGAGATCATCCCCCATTTGCCCAAAGGAATGACTCTCGAGTATAGCGGACAGTACGAGCATCAACTGCGCGCTCGTCGCACTCTCACGCTCATCATCCCGATTGTGCTGCTCATCATCTTCCTGCTTCTGTATGTGGTTTACGGAAGCATCAAGGAGGCCGCACATGTCATCCTGGCCGTGCCCTTCGCGCTCACAGGCGGAGTCGTGCTGCAGTATCTCCTTGGATATCCGTTCAGTGTGTCGGTGTGGGTGGGCTATATCGCTCTTTTCGGCACTGCCATCCAAACCGGCGTGGTGATGGTGGTCTACCTCGAGGAGATGCTGAAGGCCCGTCGGCTGGAGCGAGGTGACGCCTTCACGCGGGAGGACCTGCTCCAAGCGGTGAAAGACGGAGCCAGACTGCGACTTCGACCCAAAGTGATGACCGTGGCCACCATCGTCGCAAGCCTGCTTCCGATCATGTGGAGCACTCAGACAGGTGCCGAGGTGATGAAGCCGCTCGCCACTCCGGTGATTGGAGGGATGGTCAGCAGTCTCCTCCACATTCTCATCGTGACCCCGGTCCTCTTCGCGTGGCTCAGGGAACGCGAGTTCGCTCGAGAGCTCGCCACTCAGGGTTTGAGTCGAAGCGAGTAGCTGGGAGGCCGCCCCGCAAGTGCTCCGGGAGGGAAAACTCGAGCTAAACTCCGCTCGCGACCTCGATATCCAAAGTCCTACGGCCTGCTAGAACGCACCCAACCAGGCCTGCTGATCATGAAGGCTGGGAGGCAGGTAGTGTTTGAGATTCACGAAGCGATCCGCTCTCTCGCGAATCGCGGCATGAATACGTCGCGGGCTGAAGCCGCGCCGCCGGTAGTAGTCCATTCCGGCATTCCACATGACATAGAGGTCAAACTCTGCAGGCTTCCGACCTACCGCTTGCTCGAACGAGCGCTGCAAGGTGTCCAGGTGGCGACGGGCAATGTCGCGGGCCAGGAACCGATTCTGATACTCACGGGAATGAGTGTAGGACCGCCACACCTTCGGGAGAATTTGGTAGCGACTCACCTCACCTGCCCCACCCACCGCGCTGTCGTTTCCGCCCGACTCGATCAGACTGATTGCTTCTAAATCCGTCAGACCGGCCCGGCAGTTCATGACTGCACCCACGAGTATTGCCGCGATCAGTTTCATCATAATCGATAGTTCTCTTGCAGCTGATGGATTGGGCTCCCGTGGAACAACTCCACGCTTTCCATCCAGCCCGCCAAAATGGCGTCCCGCGATTGCCAAAAGCCCGATTGGGCCGAAGGGCGCATTATGAACCACACCCACCAAAAAAGGAGAAGCGTTTAGTGCGGCCTCTTGAACTTTCTCGAATGAGAAAAAGCATAGTAAATACAGCAGATTTCGCTCCTCTTGCAGGTTTTGCTCGAGGTTCAAAATAGGTGACAAAATGCGCTTCAAATCGGAAGAGCTATGACGCTAAAGCAGAGGGTTTAGAGTCGGGATGGCTCACATGCGAGGCTGACGGGTAGGTAGCCGCACCTCCCGAAAATAGGACGCGCTACCATCCAGGAGGCAAACATTGCCGCGTAAAAGAAAAAAGGCCCTGCGATAGCAGGGCCTTACGAATTGGTTGCGGGGCTGGGATTTGAACCCAGGACCTTCAGGTTATGAGCCTGACGAGCTACCAGGCTGCTCCACCCCGCGATCCGTCGAACGGGGCGCAATCTATGGACAGCACTCCCACGAGGCAAGACCTTTCCAAAACATTTCGCGGTCTAAGCCTCTATCGGAACTCCAAGCTCCTCAGCCACTCGCTTGAGAAGCGCCAGGGTCAACCGCACTCCTTCGGGTTCAGGCGTCACCGACCCCTCATACTCGATCCCCAAATGCCCGTGATAGCCTGCGTCCAAAACGATCCTCAACATCCGGCGATAGTCGGTATGCGTCTCGTTTCCTGCGGCATCGAAATCGTGGCTCTTGGCGCTGACGCCGCGCGCGTAGGGCATCATCTCCTGAACGCCCTGATAGCGATCGTAGTCGTAGAAGTTGCCAAAGTCGGGAAGCGTTCCGCAGTTCGGCAGTCCCACCTTCTGCATCACGCCGGTCAGCCACTTCCCGTTCGAAGAGAGCTCGCCGTGATTCTCGACGATCACGTTCAGTCCTTGGGTCGCCCCGTAAAGGCACAGCTGATGCAAGCCATCGGCAGCCCGCTTCTGCTGCTCCTCGTAACTTCCAATGCCGCCTGTAGCGGCGTTGACTCTGATGGAGTGACAACCGAGATATTTGGCGGCATCGACCCATTGATGATGATTCGTCGCAGCCTGCCGGCGCTTCTCGGAATCCACGTCGCCAAGATCCCCCTCATCATCGCACATGATCAACACGCTGCGAACCCCCTCGCCGTTGCAACGACGGTTGAGCTCCTTGAGATAAGCGCTATCCCGAGCCTTATCCTTCCAGAACTGATTCACATACTCGACCGCCCCGATCCCGAACTGACGTCGGGCCACCACTGGGAAATCAAGATGAACCATCGTCTTCTGCTCGCTGATCGCGCGATGAAAGGACCACTCTGCCAGCGAGATTTTGAAGCCACGAGCTGTGGCCGTACCCTTGGACCCAACTCCTGAGTGGAGCGCCCGACATCCCATCAACGGCAGGAGAGCCACTCCACTTACCGCCATTCCAGACTGCCGAAGAAATGCACGTCGGTTCATCTCAAGTTCAAATGAGAGTCTACTGCAGGTCAGTGCGCGGGGGATGCGGCTCCGGTCGACGAGGGCACAGCCCGTCGCGGAGGATGGAAGAAGAGCGCCAAGGCGATCGCAGCCGCCAGGGAGGCCCCGCAAGGCACCAGGAATAGCCCCCTGAAATCGGTCACCCCATTCACGTTGAATGTCTTCTGAATCAGCGTGGGACAGATCGAGTTCGCGACCAACGCCCCGACTCCCAGAATCATCACATTGAACAATCCTTGAGCGCTCGCGCGAACGTTTTTCGGGAAGTATTCGTCCACAAAGATATAAACCGTGGCGAAGAAAAAGGCGTAGCAGATTCCGTGGAGGATGTTCACGGCGATGATCAGTCCCCTCATCTCCGGGAGAAATGCGAAGACCGCAAAACGGGCGGCGTGTCCCAGAATTCCAATGGTCATCGTGGCGCGCCAACCCAGTCGCTTCAACGCCGCACCCAAGATGAACATGGTAAGAATCTCGGCCACCTGACCTATGCTCATCACCGGCATGATCCAGTTGCCCGGGATCCCGATGCTGCCGAGGAAGGTACCTGTCCAGTTGAAGTAACAATTGTGAACGAAAGCGTCGACGAGCGTAACCAGCCAAAGAACCAGCACGAAGGGATGCTTGAGCAAACTCAGAGCCTCCAGCAAGGCCAGGCTCTCGCTGCCTTTCGACGCGGGCTTGGGAGGGGTATGCGGTAACGTTAGGCTGAACGCAGCCAACAGTAGCGACGCAACACCCGACACGATGAAGGTCCAGGTGGTTCCGCGTTGCAGCGCTTCACCCGTGAGCCCACTGCCAAAAACGGTGCCAAGCCAATTGACAATTCCATGCGCATTGGCGGCGTTCACTTTCGACCAATCGACCAAGATGAAGGTGAACGGCCACGCGGCCAGAATCCAACCAATCGTGCCACCCATTCGGACCAATCCAAATTCCTCCTGAGCGTCCTTCATGTTCGCAAACGCGATGGAGTTGGTGATCGAAATGGTCGGCACATAAAGCAGGCAATGGATCATCATCAGCGCGAAGAAGGGCCAGAAGGACTGGGTGAAAGCCAATCCGAGCATCGCGAGGCCTCCCACCAGATGACTGAAGGCCAGAAAGCGTTCGGCGGAGAACTTTCTATCTGCAAACTGGTTGCTGAAGAACATTCCAACGATCGCAGCGATGGGAAAAGCGTTAAGAATCCAGGACTGTTGCGTGGGGGAGAACTGAAGGCTTGGCAGATAACTGAAAATCAGGGGAAGCCAGGCACCCCAGATGAAGAACTGCAGCACCATCATGAGGAACAGTTTGAAGCGGATTGCTTTGTTCATATTTTGAGTTTGCGAAACGTAACGGTCCCAATGCCTCAGTGACAAGCGCGGTCTTTGTGGGGCTTATTTGACTCCGGACACCATACCCCGCTCCTTCAACCAGAACGCGAGATCACGAGTCCACGGATGTGCATGCTCAAACGGGGGCTTGTCCTTCAGTCCAATCCCGTGCGCTCCGTTCTGGTAGATATGAAGATCGAAGGGAACTCCGCTCCGCTGGAGCGCCGCAGCAAACTCCAGAGAGTTTTCCACTTTCACCGCACGATCCTCCCCGGTGTGCCAGAGGAAACACGGCGGAGTGTCCTTGGTGACCTGCAATTCATTCGATAAAAGCTTCACCAGATCCGCAGGAGGATTCTTGCCCAGCAAATTGTCCTTCGATCCTTGATGGGTGAGTTCACCCATGCTGATCACCGCATAACACAAGATTCCAAAATCGGGACGGCAGCTGAGTCGATCCACGGGATCCTGAGCTGCGGCGTTTCCTAGATCAAAGTGGGTGAGCAGCGAGGAAGCGAGATGGCCTCCGGCCGAGGACCCCATGATCCCGACGCGTTTAGGATCCACACTGAAGTCCGTCGCCCAAGAGCGAACGAATCGTACCGAGCGCGCGGCGTCCTCCAG
>JAYTTC010000477.1:0-5087 GCA_043745255.1 Verrucomicrobiales bacterium | reverse complement strand
TTGTTCCTGATAGAGCTGCTGCACGAGCGGTGTCAGCTCGGTGGAGGTGCGACTATAGAGATCCACGCCGCGGAACTGACGCGGAGCAGAGGCGGCGACGGTGGTGTCGAACTGCTTCACCAGGGTTTTGATCCGGTCGAGCTCCTTGGTGCCTGCGAGCACGATGATCTGTTTGCCGGTGGGATCAGCCATCAAAGTCGGCGCGGGCTGGCTGGGATCCTCATTCAGCTGGGAGAGAAACTGATTCACCATCGGGATCACTTCGCTGGCGGGTTTAGAACTGAGTTGAAGCACGGCGAGATCGCGCTTGGGCTTATCAGGGGCGATGTCCACCACGCGAATCACCTCATTGATCTCACGAATCTGATCCTCGGTGGCGGTGATGAGGAGTCGGTTGTTGGCCACGTCAGTGATGAGAGCCGGCTTGGGAAGGTCGAGGAAACGGCGCTCGTTCATCCGCTCATTCACCAGACTTTGGATGCTGCTCAGCGCTGCGTCTGCGCGAATGTTTTTCAGTCCGATGATTTCCAGCCGACGCGGCTGCATCTGCGGCTTGTCTGATCGCAACTGACGCACCAGCTCTTCGATCCGGGCGAGATGATCCTCGCTCGCCGTCACGATTAGCCGACCCGAGTCGACATCGCTGAGAATTTTGGCATGCGCCACTGCGCCTTGCCCGCCATCCGCCACCTGGTTTCGATAGAGCTGCTCAACCAAGGGTTCAATCCGTTTTGCCTCCGCCGGGCTCCCCACATCGATGAATCGCGTCTGGAAGTGACTGGGTAAGGAAGTGCCCGTCTCCAATTGGGTGACGATGTCGGTGGCGATCTGCACATCCCCCGGCGTTCCGCTCACCACCACGCTCTGGCTGGCGGCATCATGGCTGATGCTTGCAGTGCTGGTGATCTGTCCACCGGCCGATCGGCGAGTCAATGCCTGGGTGAGAATCTGCGCGAGATTGGTGGATTCCGCCGAGCGCGGACGGAAGACCTTGGTGATCTGAACGGATTGGGAACGGACGGGGACCGTGGATGCGTTCGGCTGGCCATGGACCGGCTTGTCCACGCGATTGATCAACTGTTCGATCTGCTCCAGCTGCCCAGGGATGGGGGCCGCGACGATCAACCGATTTTGATTCGTGTCGGTGATCAACCGCGCCTTGGTGGCTGCGGTCGCCGCGGTTTCACCCGGAGCGGCGATTCCAGGAACCGCCTGACGCAGCATCGACGCCAGCTCGTCCGGCTTGAGGGTCTGGGGATAATAGATTCGAATATCTCCACCGCCTCCATCCTTCTGTTCAAACTTGTTAATCAGATCCTCGGCAAGAGCGATTCGCTCACGCGGTCCGAAGAGCACCAGCGTCCGCGATGCGTCGTCGTAAACCGCCGTGATGTAGTCGTTCGGATCCGGAGGAAGCACCTCCATCACCTTGGTGGTAGGATTGTAAGTGGTTCGCTTGGGAGCGGTGGCCATGCCGAAGGTCTTATTGAGCAGCTCGGACACGATGGCTCCTGACGCGTTCAGAAGCGTGTAAGTCTTCATCTGCCGATCCACAGTGGCCTCGGTGTCGATGGTGGCCAGGAGGGTGCGGATGCGTTGGATATTCGACAACCGATCGGTAATGATCAGACCCCTGCCGCGGGAGAGCGGGGCGACCGATCCCGCACTGGAAAGCATGGAAGTGATCGAATCCGCGATCTCCTTTGATTCCAGATTCTTTAAGTCCACCACCACGGTGACCACTTCGCTAGGACGCACATCTCCCGTATGATCCGTGCCCCGCATAATTCGGAGAGGCATCGAGGGAAGTTCCTTGAACGGCACCAGACGGAGATAGTGTCCGGACTCGATGACCATGACTCCCTTCATCGAGAGCATCAGGTTCAGGGTATCGAGCGCTTCCGGGTAGGTGTAGGCGGTGGGATCATTGAAGGAGAGCGAGCCGCTCACATTGGTGTCCGATAGAAGTGGCTTGTTCGCCATCTGAGCGAAGCGCTCGATCACATCCGAGTACGGAATTCCCTCAAACTGAAACCGGATGTTTCGTGCCGGCGCGACAGGTGCGGGCGCGGTAGCGGCAGGCGAGGCCAGGGCGGGGGCGACAGGCTTGCTCGCGGGGGTCTGCGCGAGGGCGGATCGGGATCCCGACAAAACCAGAGCGAAGGCGAGGAGGCTCAGTTGGACAGGTTTCATAACAGCAGCGGTCAGTTCTATCAAAAAGGGTTCATGGCGCTTTGACTAGCGCCGCAGGCAGTTCGGCAGGAGTCATCCTGCGTTTGTCGGCCAGCGTCTTACCTCGCTCGATGGCCCAGTATTCGGATCCCATGGTAAGGATCACTCGACTGGAAGACTGGAGAAAACTATTCCCCGGCATCTGCAGCTCGCGATAATCCACCATGACAATGGTTCCACCCGCCAACGTGTCCCCGGGCTTGTAGCGAATCGTCTTCTGGTTCACCAGATCTCTCACGTGGATTTCCGGCTGCCCCAGCCATTCGGAGAGAGACACAATCCGGAACGTTTCCGGTCCGGGCGGCGCGCCTGGACGAGACCCTCCAGGCCGGCCGCCCGCGGGTGTCGACACCGCTGGCGGCGGAGGCGGACGCTTGATATACGGACGCAAAATATCCCGAGCCACCAGGCCATCGAACAGACGACGCTGAGGGGAGTCGAGATTCAGCTTCGGTGCCAGCTCCTTCCGCTCAACCTCTGGCGAAGGATCCATCACCAACGTCAGATACCGAAAACGAACTTTCACCATCCCAGGACCGTCACCGGACGCGACCGAGAAATTCTCGATACGGTGGATCCACGGCGACTCCTGCAACACGAAGATCAGGTTCACCACATTCGATAACGGTCCGTCCCCCTGAACACTCCAGCCAATTTCGTTCGCTCCCCGCAGCTTTCGCGGACCGACGGGCAGACGCGTAAACTCGGTCTCCTTGAGTCCGCTCTGAAGAATTTGCTGAGTGAGCATCTCTCCCGATTTCGCGCTGGCCTGATCCATGGTGTCGGCGAAGCTGCGGACGGCGAAACTGCGCATCTGGTCTTCGGCGATAAAAAAGACCCGTTTCTCGGCCTTGATCTTGTCGAGCTTGTCGCGAAGCACTGCCGTTCGCTTCTCAATTTCCTTCACTGGCTTGGTGATCACCGAGCGCAATCCCAGAACGACCGCTCCCAGAGCCAGAATCCCAAGCACCGACACCGCGAGGGATTTCTCACGACGATTCATCCTCCACCTCCCCGAGGCTGGATCGGATCGAGAGACCCGTCATCGCTCGGTCGAGCGGCAGGTGCTTTCAGCTTGGTAAGATCAATCCGCAACTTCTCCGGAGCCTGAAGTTCCACGTTCGAGCGGAATTCATATCCATTGCGATCTGCCCCTGGAGTGATCGCCAGCGGCTTCACATCGTAGCCTGCGGCGCGAAGCTGCTTGTCGAGTTTCGCTAGAATTTCGCCGCTCCGCGCCTGAACCGCGAGACGGATGGAACCTTGGCCGCTGACGGCCACTGAATTGACGAAGATCTCATCGCTCGGAGGCAGTAGAGCGCTGAGATACGCGTAATGCTCTAGCCATTCCGGTCCGGTCTTCACCCAATCTTCGGCCATCGCGGCCTGCTGCATCATCCGCTTGTAGATGGGACGGTTCTTCTCCGCCTCCGCAACCTGCGCAGCCACCTCGCGATTGATACGAGTGCGGTCATTGATGAGGTAGTTGCGAATCACCAGCACAAACACCATCACCGCAGTCACCGCCGCGATTCCCGCCAGAATTCGGATCCGTCCGAGATCGCGAGGGACCGCAGGCTGCTTCGGATTGAGGAAATCGAACGGCAATCCCTGCGGATCGCTGCATCCTAAAGCCAGCCCGATCGCTGCGATGGCCCCCGCGGTTTGTTCACGCGCCTGTCCCGGCAGATCCAGTGCTGAGGCAGGATCCAGCAAAGCACACGGACGCCCGAGTCGCTTGGAAAGCGCCTCCACCACCGCCGTCTCCTGCCCCATGGCACCGGTCACGACCACTTTCGAGACCGGATTTCCCGACTCGATTCCGCTGTAGCTGTGGATCGTGCGAACCACTTCAATGGTGACCGCTTCTACAAATGCCTCCATCCGCACCTGCTCACTGGATGGCAGGACAGGAGGAGTCGCCACGTCCGACACAGCTGGGCTTTTTTCTGTCGCGCTATCAGCTGCGCCGGAAACAAGGGTCGGTTCGACCCACGGCCTAACCACGGCACCTCGACTGAAAAGCAAAGCCTGTTCAGCGATGACATCGATGTTCACCTCGTCCGGTCGCAACGAGACCAACGCGAAGGCCTGACTGCCCTCTGCCACCTTACAAGCCTCCACGCAGCGGGCATTCGCATAGGGCAACAATCCCAAGGCCTTCAACCGAAGACCGGCGGTCTCAGCCAGCTGGACGTGAAACTCCACCACTTCCCGCTTCACCGCAGCAACAAGCACCTCAAGCTTTGTAACAGGGGCTAGTTCGCCCTTTACATCTGTTGAAGTCACCGAAAGCTGCGAGCTCGGGTCATTTCGTGATGGCGCAACGGTGATCTTACCGCGAACTTTAAAGTCCACGACAGCGTCTTCCATTCGAAACGGGAGATCGCGGCCGAGTTGGAAATGGACCATCGATGCCAGTTCCGGAAGCGATTCAATGACCGGAAGGGTCAGGGTGCGCAGGACAACTTGCGCGCGCGAGATGCCCATCACCACCGGACCCGGCTTGAACGGTACTTGGGTGAGAGCCTTAGCGATCGCCCGCCCCATGATCGCAGGATCCGAGCGCTCGGCGTCGCTTGGCAACTCAAGCGGGACCACCGCAACTCGAGTCACGGTGGGCTGGCTGCCGCGCGCGGTGGCTTGCACCACGCGCAGGATCTGCCCATCGATGTCGAGCGAGGTCACCACGCTCGGTGGACGAGAACGACCTTTGCGTCCCAGAGAAAACTGGAGCGGCCTCAAGGAGAAGAGTTTGGTGTTTCCAGGTTCAGCCACCGGCGGCCTCCTTTGCGGCGACCTCATCCAGTCGGAACGGGATGCCCAGTCGGGTGATGTCTCGAAGGTAAGAAACG
>JAYTTC010000476.1:0-5087 GCA_043745255.1 Verrucomicrobiales bacterium | reverse complement strand
CAGCAGCCTCGCTCGGCTCCCCCGCCTTCGATGGACCCTCAGTTGGCGCGGCGATATCCGTTCAAAATTCTGGTGGCAGATGACAATCCGATCAATCTGAAGGTCGCCTCTCGACTGCTGGCGCAGATGGCCTATCAAGTGGAAGCAGCGATAAACGGCGAGGAGGCAATTCAGATTCTCGCACAAGGCGCCCACGATCTTGTCTTCATGGATCTGCAGATGCCTAAGATGGACGGCCTGGAAGCAACGAAGCGGATCCGTCTCAAGCAGTCTACCGAACCGAAGGACCCGCAGTTTGCGCGAAGGATCATCATTATTGCGATGACGGCAAACGCCATGCCGGGCGATCGAGAGAAATGCTTGAACGCGGGGATGGACGATTACATTCCCAAACCAGTTCAACCGCAAAAAATTCAGGGACTGATTGAATTTTACGGACTGCATGTGTTCTCGGGACAGAGCGCTCAGTCGCTTCCTTCGGCACAGCCCTCCCAGCCGGCGGCGGCGGTGGTGCGAGTCGCTCCCGTCATCGCGGCTCCTGCACCGCTCATTTCCGCGCCCACCCCTCCGGCTCCCTCACCGGTCGCCTTGTTCGAGGAGCTGCCGTTGCCGGTTCCTGTGGACATGACTAGGCTGCTCGATTTTTCCGCAGGAGATCCCCAGCAACTCGACGAACTGGTGACGGTCTACACCACTCAGACCACCGAGAACCTTGTGAAAATCGAGCAAGCCCTCACTGCCCGCGAGGCGGGAGAAGCGCTTAGGCTCGCACACAGCTCCGCCGGCGCGAGCGCCACCTGCGGAATGACGGCGATGGCTGTCCCGTTTCGAAAGATCGAACAGCTGATGGGGAGCAACAAATTTCTGGAGTCCATGGCATTGTTGCGCACTCTCGATCGCGAGTTCGAACGCACGAAAAAATTCCTCCAGGAGCAGCGATCGAAAATGGCCGCGTGAACGCCCCTCGTTATGAAGAAAATCCTGATTGTTGAAGACGACCAGATCGTTTCTTCCGTCTATCGAAGCCTTCTTGAAAGCCGTGGTTTCAAGGTGGAGATCGCGAGCGACGGCCAGAGCGGCTACTACAAGATGACCGAAGCACAGCCCGACGCCGTGCTGCTCGACATCATGCTGCCCAAGATGAACGGTGTGGAGATCTTGCGTAAGATTCGCGCCCAGCGCTCATTCCAGACCATCCCCGTCCTGGTATTCACCAATGCCTACGTTCCAAATATGGTGGACACCGCGCTGCAAGCTGGAGCGAACTTTGTATTCAGTAAGTCAACGCTTACGCCTCAACAACTCATCGATGCACTGCAGCATTGCCTGAGCACGGGTGACAGTGCGTTACCCGCGAGCGCGAGCATGCAGGCCAATGTCCAGCTTATGACCCCAGCCGTGGCATTACCCCCCGCTCCAGCAACCCCGCCGCCTTCATGGATGACCCCCGCCACACCCGCCTCGGACTCCGGCTTGCTCGACAACAGCGCCCCTTTCTATAACGCACCCTCAGCGCCTGCCCCCCAGCCCGCTGGGTCGTTTCAGCCTGGAGTGTATGGGAGCACTCCACCCTCAAACGTGGTTCACTCGACCAACTTCAAGACCGGCACCGAGACGCCCGCCGCTCAGACGGAAGACGATCTCATGATCCAGAGAGAACTCAAAGTGGAGTTCCTGAAGAGCGTGGACGGTGGTGTCTCGAAGATGAGGCAGAGCCTCGGCGAACTGAATCGCGTGAATACTGACGCCGCCCGCGCTGATAACCTCGACGTGCTATTTCGCCAAATCCGCAGCATCGGCAGCAACGCCAGCCTGGCAGGATATCGTCCAGTGGGGGATCTCTGCTCTGCGCTGGAGGCGCTCTTGGCCGAACTTGTTGAGAAACCCAAGAATCTCAATCCATCCATTCAGCGAACACTGGGCAACACAGTCGACATCATCACTCAACTCCTGGTGCGTCGCGTGGAAGAGAATAGCCTGGAGACCCAGCCGCCCTCAATTTTGGTTGTGGATGACGAAGTGCTCTCGCGCCGCGCGGTCACCTTCGCCCTGGACAAAGGGCGCCTGAAATCCACCTCGATCGAAAAGCCCGAGGAAGCGCTTCGTTTAGCCACAACGCAACGGTTCGATCTCATCTTTCTCGATGTTCAGATGCCCGGTTTGAACGGGTTCGATCTTTGCACTCAGATTCGTGCGAAGGCTATAAACCAGCACACTCCGGTGATCTTCGTGACCAGCATGAGTGATTTCAAGAGTCGTGCTCGATCCACCATGAGCGGGGCGACCGACCTGATCGCCAAGCCTTTCATGTTCATCGAGCTGACCGTCAAGGCCATCGCCGCGCTCCTGCACAACCGTGTGCTCAAGCCCCAGCAAGGCGTCTCATCAACCCGGCGCGCAGCCTAAGGGATCCACCCCCGCCCAGATCGTCCGATACGGACGTCGCGGCCTGTTTTGTGGTGGTGCAGCGGGAATCCCTGGGGTTAGTGTCCGCTGCCGCATGACTACGGTTCGCCCTCTCCGCATCATTCAGGTGTTCAACCGCTACCTGCTACCAGGAGGCGAAGAAAAATCAGTTGGGAGAATTGCAGAAGATTTACGCTCCGCAGGACATCATGTGGTTCAGTTCTGGCGGGCTTCCGCGGAGTGGAAACGAAGCGACAGTCCCGCGCGGTTCCGCCAGCCATTCCTACTTTGGAACAATCGTGCGGTCCTCGACGAGTTGCAGACCCTCCACGCGCGCGAGAAGGCGGATCTTTGGCTTCTGCACAACGTGATCCCGGTGGTCTCGCTGGGCGTCTATCGCAGAGCGCTTCAACTTCAGGTCCCGATCATCCAATGGTTGCACAACTACAGACCGATCAGCGTCGGGGGATCGCTCTTTGCAGGGCCGCGACAGCTCACTCCAGAGGATCCCTGGGGAAATGTGAAGGAGGCGCTTGCCGGAAGCTGGAATGGACGTCTCATGACCGCCTGGCTTCTGCTTGCTTATAACTTGGTAAAACGTCGAGGCGACTACGACTCCGTCAAGGCTTGGGTGACGGTGAGCGACGAGATGAAACAGGTGTTTCAGCGCGCACGCTGGTTCCCCGAGCGCCTGCGCAGCGTCCGGCATTCCTGGCACCTCGCTCCCGCGGAACTCAGCCTTGAGGATGAAGGCCATTTTCTCTTCCTGGGACGGATGGTGGAGCCCAAAGGTGTCCGCTTTATCATCGATCTCTGGCGCCACCCAGCACTCAAGGACAAGACTTTAGTCATGGCTGGAATGGGCCCGCTCGCGGATGAGCTGCGTCCTCACTCTCCCCCCAACGTGAAATGGGTGGGCCAGATCGAGGGCGAAACCAAGAGGCGATGGATCGCCACATGTCGCGCGATTGTGTTTCCCTGCCTGTGGGCGGAACCGCTGAGCACCGTGGCTTACGAAGCGTATGAGCGCGGAAGGCCGGTTCTGGCCAGCAACCTAGGGGGGATGAAGGAGATCATCCTCGATCGACAGACGGGGCGACTTATCCCGCCGGCTGATCCCACCGCCTGGATCGAGGCCTTGACCTCACTCGATGCTGCGGAGTCGCGTCGAATGGGCAAAGAGGGCCGACGCTGGCTCGAGGAGAACGTAACTCCGGAGGTATGGAACCGAGAATTCAGAGCGATCGCGGAACAGATTCTCGGAAGGTAGAAATCAGGCTTCCGCTCCGGGTCATCCTCGCTACAGTGCGCGGACCATCTATGAAAGCCATACTGCATGTCCGAACGTCGTTTGCGTCTCTGGTTTGCATCCTCTCGGTCTTCTGGGGGTGTGCCGCCGACGCGGCCACTCCGAAGAAACTGCTGGTCGTCAGCATCACCACCGGGTTCCGTCACAGTTCGATCGGAACCGCCGAACGGATCTTGAGCAAGCTGGCCGAGGAAAGCGGCGCTTTCACTCTGGATTTCATTCATCAGCCAGCCAACGAGCCACAGGCCCCGCCGAAGCCGATTCTTCCGAAAACCCCCACGCCCGCTGACGAGGAGCGATTCAAAAGCGCCGAGGCCGCCTACCCTGAAGCGCAGAAAGAATACGGCACCAAGCGCGCCGCCTGGGACCTCGAGGTCAAGCAGGCGCTTTCCCGGATGAGCGTCGCAGGTCTCAAAGGTTTTGACGGCGTAATCTTCGCCAATACGACCGGAGATCTCCCGCTCCCCAATAACCAGGCGTTCGTCGACTGGATCCACTCCGGCAAAGCGTTCATTGGCATGCATTCCGCGTCGGACACTCTCCACGGATTCCGTCCTTTCGTGGAAATGCTCGGCAGCGAGTTTAAGACGCACGGCGCGCAGGTCACCGTGGACTGCGTCAACCAGGACCCCAAGCACGCTGCCTGCAAACATCTCGGTGCCGTCTGGAGCATCCACGACGAGATCTATCAGATGACCAGTTTTCAACGCCCTCGTGTTCATGGCCTACTGACACTCGATAAACATCCGAACGATAAAACCCCGGGCGACTATCCAATCGCGTGGTGCCGCAATCACGGCAAAGGTCGGGTGTTCTATACCTCCCTGGGTCATCGAGAAGATGTCTGGGAGAATCCGGTTTACCAGAAGCATGTCCTGGGTGGAATTCGTTGGGCCCTCAAGCTCGACTCCCAGAAAGTCGCGCACGCACCCTGAGAGTGCCATCCGCCCACTGGGATTGACATTGAGACGCATGCCTTCGAGGGCAACGCTCCGTTATCCGGAACTGAGTTCGCCAGCCTAAGGACCGGCGGCGGGATCCAGGACGGCTATCAGGTTCCACCCATCGTAAACAAATCGATTCGTGCTTTGAGCGACGTATATGAAGAGCTGCGGGGTTTGATCAAGCCAGCTGTTTCCGACGATGGTCGTGGAGGTCCCCTGGGTCGCCGTGTTCGTCGCCGATTGCCATACCCCTCCCGACCCATTGCTCACGCTCAGTTCTTTGCAGAAGTATTCGCCGTGGCGGGAGGTGGACTGGGAAGAATCGGAGAGGCGGGGATGGGCCGATACGGCCCACACTACAGAAGACAACCACCGCAACGACGAGAGAACCGCAGGGACCGGCTTTAGCCGCGAAGAGGCACAGAATT
>JAYTTC010000475.1:0-5098 GCA_043745255.1 Verrucomicrobiales bacterium | reverse complement strand
GACCAGAGCAGGCCAAAACTCCACACCGGATCGCTGCCGTTCCACCATCCGACGAAGCGAAAACTGGGGACCCCAGTGGTAGACCTCGGCTGTGCCTTTCAGCGAGCTGTATTGCTCCACGGAGAGCTCTTCAAGATTCGATTCCTCCGGATCGGACTGCGTTGCAAACGCAAGCTCCATGGGGGGATCCGCGATGCTCACGGTATACATTCCAGAAGCATCGGTTTGATCGTATAGGAGAGTGGGCGAGCCGTTCACCATCTCCACACGGCGCAGTTGCCGAGTGGAGTCTCCGCTGCGCGGACCGGTGAACGCGGCGTCCTTTCCGAGAAGTTCATTATTCACGCGTCGGGTGAAGCGTGAGCCGACGCGGAGATTGAGTCCTTCGTCCTGTCGCTGGATCACCGCACCCAGCGTGCGATGCAGCAGCGGGACGAACGCGGGGCGCACCGGAAAATCATTCCATGCTGTATTGGCAGAGCTGCTGAACTGAACCACCCGACCCAGCCCGAAGGCACGCTCCATCACCGCAGCGGATCCATCCGCGAACGCGAGCACGGTCTGCGGAATTCCGACTTCTCCCAGGCTGTTGGTGGAGGCTGGGGCGTTGGTGTTGCCGGTGGGAAGCAGGATGAAATGGCGGAAGAAACGAACGGTGCCGAGCGTGCCGGCAGCGGGGTCATTCCACAGCGAGGAAATGGGGTGCGCATACTCCCGGGTTTGCAGTGAGAAAAAGGTCTCCGACTGATCCGCCTGACCTCGGGCAGGGCCGAAGGTCGCGGGCAGGAGCGGGAATCGCTGGGCTAACTGCTCGTTATAGAAGGCGGTGTCGGTTTGTGCGCCGGGGAATATCAAGAGGCCGCCGCCGCGACGCACATAACTGGCCAGGGAGGCGGCGAGCTTCTCTGGGAACCGAGCCACGTCCGCGAGCACGACGGCGTCGAAATCATCGAGAGCCGTGGTGGGCAGATCGCTGCTGGAAGCAGACTGCAGCTTGATGAAATAGTTGGCGAGCTGATCGGCCGAGACCGGGTTGAGCGCATGACGAAGAAAGAAAGTGGCGCTGGTCCGTGAACCGTCTCCAGGATCACCGTCCACCAATAGAACGCGGATCTGCTTCACTGCCCGTACGGCCAGAGTGCGCTGGTTGTCGGCGGGCAGGCGGTCCTCGTTGATGACGGCTTGAACTGCGTGAATGCCTTCGGTGCGCAGTTTAGTGAACAGCGCAACGCCCTTGGACTCGCCGGCACCCAGGGTTGGGAGGGTGAACTCGTCGCTGGGAGGATCCTTGTCGGTATGGAGCGAGACCCGGACGTTTTGCACGGGCTGCGGTCCATGGTTCTGAACTTTGACTTCGAATCGCAGCGGTTGGCCGACCGGTGCGAGTCCGCTCGCGAGACGCAGATCACGCACGCTCAGATTTCGCGTCTCGTGCTCGTTGACAAAGATGAGATGCGCCTTCACTTCATCCTTGGCACGTTCCAATCGAGCCCGGATCTCTAGCAGTCCACGCCAGCCGGTTTGCTGCCCATCGGTAAAGAGATAGATTTCCCGACGCGACCCAAGTCGCGTGCGCAGCGTCTCGATCGCCCGGTCGATGGCGGGGCTCAGATCGGTGCCGCGATCGGTCAGTTGCGCTTCACGAATGGTTTTTCGCGCCAGGTTGAGATCGTAGGTGGGCTCGGGAATAGCATCGTGGATGACGTCTGACACGAGCCAGACGGCGGTGGCGGATCCTGCGGGGAGCGAATCGATCGCTTGCTCCGCAGCGCGCTTCGCGTTGGCGAATCGGGTGGTGGTGCCGTCGGACATTCCCATGCTCAGGCTGTTGTCCAGGATCAGCACGCCAACGCTCTTGCCTCCGCCGAAAAAATTGCTCACCGAATCCCGCCACGCGGGACGGGCCAGCGCAATCGCGATGAGCGCTAGGATCAGGCAGCGGAGAGCCAGCAATATCAGGTCCTCGATCTGCATTCGGCGCTGATTCTTTTCGATGCTGGTCTGGAGGAAGCGCATGGCGGCCCAGACCACTTTCTGGAACTTCCGGCGGTTCAGCAGATGGATCAGGATCGGGACGGCGATCGCCGCCAGACCTGCCAGCATGATGGGGTTCAGGAACGACATGCTGGAGAACGGTCGATTGCCCGGGCGACGGAGACCCTGGCAGGGCTCGCGAGTGTAAAGTTTAAACAGAGGCGCTCAATACGAACCCCGGCGCTGGAAATGGCCTCGGGTTTCATCGAGAGGTTCTCATTCGAAAGGCCAGGTAGCCGCTCAGTATTTCATCGAGCGGGTGGCTGGTGTTCACCATGAGATAGTGGCAGTGGTTGCGGTCACATCCCTCGCGCAATCGTTGCGTGAACGCCTGGAGCTCCTGCTGGTAGCTCTTTCGGATGTCAGCCGGACGTGTCTGCAACAGGGCAGGGGTTTCAAGTCCTTGAAACTCCACCAGGCCCTGGAAGGGAAACTCCAGCTCATAGGGATCGAGGGTGTGCAGCAGGATTACCTCGTGTCCGCCGAAACGGAGATGCTGGATACCTTCCAGGATCTGTTGCTCGTCGTCGAAGCAATCGCTGATCACGATCACGATTCCTTTGCGTCGAATCTGCCGCGCCATCTCGTGCAGAACGGAGGCCACATTCGTGGTCTGAGTTCCCTGGAACGCGGCGAGGCGCGTCATGATCGCATGCATGCTCGCCTTGCTGTCGCTGCGCGGGGCGTAGTCGCGAAGTTCGGAATCAAAGATGCCAAGCGCCACCGCGTCGCCTTGATGGAGGATGATATAGGCCAGACAGGCCGCGACCATTTTTCCGTAATGCAGTTTGCTGATCTTTCCTGAGCCGTAGCTCATCGACTCGCTGCCATCGAGCAGGAGATGGGCGACGTAGTTGGTTTCCTGCTCGTATTGTTTGACGTAGTAGCGGTCGGTGCGGCCGAGGACTTTCCAGTCGAGATGGCGAAGGTCATCGCCTGGGGCATACTCGCGATGCTGCGCGAACTCGATGGCGAATCCACGATAAGGCGACTTGTGCTCGCCCGCCATGTAGCCCTCGACGATGTAGCGGGCGTGCAGCCCCAGAGCCTCGGCCCGTGAGATCGCCTCGGGATCGAGCAGATTGGCTTTGGGGGAGGACATCGATGGAAGCAATTCCGAAACGGCGTGCTGGGCTCAGAGCTTCGCGTCCTTCGGGATCGTCTCGAGGATCCGTCGGGTGATGTCATCGGCGGTCACGCCTTCGCTCTGGGCGGCGAAGTTCGGAACCAAGCGGTGACGGAGGATCGGGGGCGCTACGGCTGCGACGTCGTCGCAGCTGACGTGTGTCTGGCCCCGAAGCATCGCGCGGGCCTTGGCCGCAAGGATCAGATTGAGCCCGGCGCGGGGTCCGGCGCCCCAGGTGAGCCACTTCTTGCAGAAATCGAGGGCCTCGGGCGTCTTGGGACGAGTGACGCGAACCAGCTTCTCCGCGTAGAGATAAACATGTGGCGCGGGCTCGAGTCGACGCACCACCTGTTGCAATTTGACGATGTCCTCTCCTCCAAGAACCGGCTGGGGCTTGGCACTGCCTGCTCCGGTGGCCATGCGCATGATCTGCAGCTCTTCCTCCGCGCTCGGGTAGTCGACCGAGATCATGAACATGAAGCGATCCAATTGTGCTTCCGGCAGGGGATAGGTTCCCTCCTGCTCGATCGGGTTTTGGGTGGCGAGAACGAAGAAGGGATCGGGCAGGGTATGATCCGCTCCGCCCACGGTGACCTTGCGCTCCTGCATGGCCTCGAGCATTGCGGCCTGGGTCTTGGGCGGCGTGCGGTTGATCTCATCCGCCAGGATCATGTTCGCGAAGATCGGCCCCTTGAGGAAGCGGAACTCCCGCTCATTGGTGGTCGGGTTCTGGTAAATGACCTCGGTGCCGGTGATATCGCTTGGCATCAAGTCGGGCGTGAACTGGATGCGCTTGAACGAGAGATGCAGCGTTTGGGACAGGGTCGAGACGAGAAGCGTCTTGGCGAGCCCCGGCACGCCTACCAGCAACGCGTGGCTTCGGGTGAGGATGGCGATCAGCACCTGATCGACCACTTCCTCCTGACCGACGATGACCTTTCCAAGCTCTGACTTGATTCGTCCGCAGGCCTCTTTGAGATGAGCCACGGCCTGAAGATCTTGATCGCGATTAGGCGAGGTGACGGCAGCTTCGGCGTTATTCATGTTGATGAAACGAGACAGATCCAGACCCGCCCCCTCGGACCTTCCAGGGGGGCGGGCGTGCTACGAGTGAGACCATAGCTCGTGAGAAGGAGAGCACCAAACCCGAATTTTAGATTTTGACCGCGAGCGGGCTGGGCCCGGGCTGCCGCTTTTTTCACACAACGCCAAAGACACAAAGGAGGAGGGGAATTTTTATCCACAGATGACCCAGATGTTCTCGGATAGGGCGACGCTACAGAAGCTCTGTAGTGTGGGCCGTATCGGCCCATCCCCACCCTGATTGAGCCTCCTTAGCCACCCGCTACGATGCGGACGATTTCCAGACGATCGCCAGACGCGAGCGGACGTTGAGCGAACTCGGATGGAGCCACGGCGTCGCCGTTCTGTTCCACCACCACGCTCCGGGGGAGTAGATTCTGCGTCTTGAGGAATGCCTCGAGGGTGCAGGGGAGGGTGACCTCAACCTGGGAACCGTTCGCCGTCACAAAGGTCGCGCTGCTCATCGGGCTGCAGGCTAGCACTGCTCTTTTTCGAGCGGAAGCCCCGGGTGAGGCAGGCCACAAAGGCGGATGATTCAGAGGGGTGCGATTCAAAGTGAGTGAGATGTGGATCCTTGGCGAAAGCCTGAATGGGTAGCGGCGTCTCGTGAGAGCGCCGCCCACTTCAGTAGCCCAGAAAAGAGCGACAGAAACATCCGGCCCGAAAACGAAGAAGGGCAGGACCGGTTTTAGCCGCAAAAAAGCGCAAGAGCCGCAAAAAAGACGGGGCCTCTGAACTCAGCCTGCACTGTTCCATAGTAACAGTTTAGCTCATTTCGGGCGTGATCTGCGGCGACATCCCTTTGGTTTGCGATGGCCAGAGGGATGAGGGGAGCCGAGTGCATTGCGATAGAAG
>JAYTTC010000474.1:0-5115 GCA_043745255.1 Verrucomicrobiales bacterium | reverse complement strand
TGTATCATCCGCCGGATGTATTCGCCAACGGTGGCTCCTGGGACAACACCGAAGATGAATTCATCGAGCTGCAGAACATCGGCGGCGTCCGCCTGGATCTGAGCGGGATTAGCTTCGACGGAGTGATTTACACCTTCCCGGTCGGGTCCGCACTTTCAGCGGGCGCCCGACTGGTGCTCAGCGCCGATGTCGACCTCAACGCGTTTAAGTTAAGATATCCGGGTGTGACCCTCGGCGGGAGCTACAGCGGCAGCCTCAATAATGGGGGCGAGCGTCTCGCTCTGCGTGATCGGACAGGGCGTGTGATTGTTTCGGTGGATTATCGGGATGACCGGGGCTGGCCGCAACGCGCCGACGGCGAGGGTTATTCTCTCGAGGTCATCGACCCGCGCGGCGATCCGGATGCCGCCGCCAACTGGCAGGCTAGCCAGAGCCCAAACGGAACGCCCGGCGCGGCGCCGAGTTTGGCAGTCCCGCCGAGCGTCCGGTTGAACGAGATTCAAGCGGCAAGTGCAGGTGGACTCGCAAGCAATGACCCCGATTGGGTTGAACTTCGCAATCTCGGTTCAAGCAGCGCGAACCTCGCGAACTGGAGCCTGACCGACGATGGGAATCCCCGAAAGTTCGTCTTCCCGGCAGGGACGGTGCTCGCTGCGGGAGGCTATCTGCGAGTCTGGTGTGATGCCGCCACGAACTCAGCTCCTGGACTGCACACGGACTTCGCCCTCGACTCGGGAGGGGAGAGTCTCTTTCTGTGGGACTCCAGCACCAACAAGGTGGATGCGGTGACCTTCGGCGCTCAGCTACCGGGTTACACCCTTGGGCTGACCGAGGATGGCTACCGGTTGAATACTCCGACTCCCAACGCTCTGAACCTTGCGGTCACCACCGGAGCCGTGACAAATCTCACCCTCAATGAGTGGATGTCTAATCCACAGGTCGGAAGCTCTAGCTGGGTCGAGTTGCTGAACCGCTCTCCCAACGAACCGGTGGCTTTGCAAAATATCTACATCGGCGGCAGCAATTCGTTGCAACAGCTCACGACGTGGTCTTTCCTAGCTCCGGGCGGTTTTCTTCGCCTCTTTGCCGATCCTTCACCGGGCACCGATCACCTCGATATCGCCCTCGCGGCAGGATCCGGTTCCATCGTTCTTTACGACACTACCGGAGCGGAGTTCGAGCGGATCAACTACTCAGCGCAGAGCGCCGGCGTTTCCGCTGGCCGCCTCCCTGATGGCTCCAGTAACTTCGTCGTCTTCCCCGGTTCCGCGAGTCCGGGCACGACGAACTACTTGAACGCCTATAGCGGACCGGTATTGAACGAGGTGCTCGTTCGAAATGTCACCCTCGCCAACGAGGTGGGATGGATTAGCGACTGGTTTGAATTGTACCATCGGGGTGCAGAGGCGTTCGACCTCAGCGGCATGAGTATCAGTCTCGACGCCGCCCATCCGGGAGACTGGGTGTTCCCTCCGGGCACCACCATCGCGGCAGGCGGCTTTCGCACGATAGGGTGCGATGGATCGCGCCCGGCCTCGGTGACGACAGAAACCCGCCTTAACATTGGCCATTCGCTTAATAACGCTGGAGGCGGGATCTATCTGTTCAACGCCAACGGCCAACCAGTGAACCAAGTGGAGTACGGCTTTCAGCTCGCCGACCGTGCGATCGGACTCGACGCAGGCACTTGGAGGCTTCTGAGCCTCCCGACACCGGGAGCGTCCAACAGCACTCCACTGGTTCTGGGTTCCTCTGCCGCGGTGCGACTGAACGAATGGATGGCCAATCCCTGGAGCGGGGACGATTGGTTTGAAGTTTACAATACGACCAACCAACCCATTGATCTGGGCGGCCTGGTTCTGAGTGATGATCCATCCTCGGCCTACACTAATAAATTCCGCGTGAGGCCCTTGACGTTCGTGGGCGGGAACGACTGGGCCAAATGGACGGCGGACGCAAATCCGGATGCCGGCCCCGACCATGTTAATTTTGCGCTCGATGCCATGGGAGATGCGCTTCGAATCTACTCAACCAACGGGGCGGTCATCGATGCAGTGGATTTCGGCCGTCAGGCCCGCGACATATCGAGCGGACGGTTTCCAGATGGACAGACCAACGTGGTGTTCTTTCCCGACTCTTCCACACCCGACGCTGGAAACCATTTTGCTTTGCATCAGGTGGTGATTAGCGAGTTCTTGGCGAATGCGGAGGCACCGCTCGAGGACGCCATCGAGCTGCAGAACGTGGGTGCAACGGAGATTGCGATCGGGGGCTGGTACTTGAGCAACGATCCACTCCAGCTGAAGAAGTTTCAGCTCCCGTCTGGGACCGCGCTCCTGCCGGGTGGATTCGCGGTGTTCTATGAGAACCAGTTCAACGACGGGACACCGATGGCATTTGAACTGGATGGCATTCGAGGAGGCGAGATCTGGCTCTCGGCTGCTGATGCCAATGGCGATCTTACGGGAGAAGCCACGTCAGTTGCATTCAGGACCCCTCTGCCCCAAGTCTCCTACGGCCTCCACTCCACTCCGCTGGGCTTTGAATACGTGGCCCTCAGCCGACGGACCTTTGGAGCGGACGAGCCCGCCTCAGTGAGTGCGTTTCGCCTGGGCACAGGCCTGTCCAATACTGCTCCTCGAGTCGGGCCCTTGGTTCTGTCTGAGATCATGTATCACCCTTTGGCATCCGGGGCCCGTTCGGTCGAGTATCTCGAATTCCAAAACATCTCAGCGAGCCCGCTGTCCTTAGGATCCGTTGCACCGCTCACCCCCGGGTGGGAGTTGCGCGGCGCAGTTGATTTCATCTTCCCTCCTGGCACGCTGATATCGCCGGGCGAGCGGTTGTTGCTGGTCGACTTCTCTCCGGCTTCAAGCCCGTCGACCCTGCAATCCTTCCGGTCCACGTTTAGCATTCCGTTGAATGTGAAAATCTACGGACCCTTTCACGGTCGACTCAGCAACGATGGCGAGGATCTCTCGCTATGGCAGCCACTGTCCCTTCCGGTGGGTTCTTACGTCACTCCGTACGCGCGGGTGGAGCACGTGACGTACAGCAGCCTGCCGCCTTGGCCGATCGGAGAGGTGAACGGCGGGGGATTGTCGCTGCAGCGTCGCAGCGTGACCGACTTTTCCAACGATCCGAGGAATTGGACGGCCGCGATGCCTACCCCCGGTTCTGCAAATGGAGTTCCGGCTCAGGGTTTACCGACCATCTCGACACAGCCTATCGACCAGTCCGTTTTTGTCGGAGAACCGGTCAGTCTGGTGGTCGGCGCTGAGGGGCCCGGGCCCCAGTATTACCAATGGAGATTCAACGGACGCCCTCTCAACGACGCCACCAATGCCGAGCTGGTCCTGCCGGCTTTGGCGGCGGAGGACTCCGGTTCCTATGATGTGTTCGTGAGTAATGCCGCGGGTGCTGTGTTCAGTCGATCGACGGCGGTGAAGGCAACTTTCCGGGTGGCTATCTATGAGCTCCCGCGGTCGCAGATCGTTAAGGCAGGAACCAACGCCAGCTTTAGCGTGGTGGCGGCAGGGCGACCTCCGCTGATCTATCAATGGCGTTTTAATGGAGTGGATATCGAAGGAGCACACAGCAACTCACTCACTCGATTGCAAGTAGGCCAGGCGGACTCGGGTCTCTATACGGTGTTGGTTTCGGACGCGATCAGCAGTCTGATCGCCTCCGCCTCCCTAGAGGTGGTTTTTCCTCCGATCATCACGCTCCATCCTCAGCCACAAACTGTCCTCGTCGGCGACACGGTGCGATTCACGGCTGCGGCCGCCGGTAGCACTCCGATGACCTTCCGTTGGCGGAAGAGCAGCACTGTCCTGTCGAATATCGTTTCCACCACCGGAAGCAGCGTGTTCACGATTTCAAACGCCAAGACCACCCATAGCGGCAACTACCTGGTTGCGATCACCAACTTGGCCAGCAGTTCGGGGGCTCTAAGCGTCACTGTTCCACTGACTGTGCTTGTCGACACGGACAAGGATCGCATGCCGGATGTCTGGGAGCTTGCGAATAACTTTGATCCAAAAAGCCCCGACGCGGCCTCCTTAGATACGGATGGTGATGGGTTGACGAACTTAGAAGAATATCTGGCAGGCACCGATCCGCGTGATCCCGCGAGCTTCCTCCGGGTGGAACGGGTGTCGGCAGACCTGGGGATCTTCGCCATCACCTTCAACGCTGTCTCCAACCGAACGTACAGCGTGCTATACAAGGAGGATCCGACCGAGCTCTCCTGGAGTGTGCTGGCCACCACGCTGGGGCGCACAACCAATCGCCTCGAAACCGTGATCGATCCCGTCGGAACAAACATCAGCCGGATCTATCGCCTCAGGACACCTTCTCAATAATCCCATGCTTTCGGAGGGCCCTGCCGCGTCCCGGAGCGGGTGATATGGACACGCCATGAGCGAAATCACCCGGATACTCAAATCCATCGAGCAGGGCGGTGCCCAGGCAACGGAGGAACTGCTGCCGCTGGTTTATGAGGAGCTGCGAAGGCTGGCGCGCAGAGGATGGCGAATGAGGCGGCAGGGCATACCTTGCAGCCGACAGCCCTGGTTCATGAGGCATGGTTGCGTCTTGCCGGGGAGGAGAATCAGCCATGGGATGGGCGGGGTCATTTCTTTGCAGCGGCCGCTGAATCCATGCGCCGAATTCTGATTGAGCGGGCGAGGCTTTGGCGCTCTCAATATTGTAGCTATGAATACCACGCGAATCCACGCGGTCCTCCTGATCTTGCTCCTGCAGTCTCTAGCAGCGCGCGGTGATATTTATGGGCTTTGGATCCCTAATAGTTTGGATATCACGACGGAAGGCAATTCTTACTCAGCACTGCCAATCAATTTCTGGAATGCTACCAATTTTACGACCTATGACGGTCCCACGTCCTTCGGATTTGGAATCGGTTTTCCGGCCACTTGTCCCCAAACCCATCCGCTTAGTAGCTCGATCCTTTTCACGACTCCCTTCTTCTATGATCCATCTAAGGGGAACCTATTGATCGATATCCGGCATTCTGGCTTCAAGAGCGAACGGGCGTTCGCGGTCGCGGACGCGCAGAACACGATTGGGGATGGTATTTCACGCATCGCCGCGCTT
>JAYTTC010000473.1:0-5118 GCA_043745255.1 Verrucomicrobiales bacterium | reverse complement strand
AAACCTTTTTACCGAACATGCCTGGTCCGAGGCTGTAACGCTTACGTTCCGTCTAGAAGAGGCGTTCCGATAAACGCTCACATGAGCGCTATCTAAGGGACATAGTACGACAAGCTTCTCGGCAGGTACGCTTCTCGATCGGCACGAAAACAGCAATGCCCTTCTAGGCACCTAATGAAAGAAGCGCTAGGTCAATCGTTGGGAATTCCCAAAGTGCCCGACGCGATTCGATCAATAACTGACAGTCTGTGCTCGGGTGAGAGATGGCTATACCTCGCAGACATCGTGATCGTTTTGTGTCCCGCCAGTTCCTGACTTTCTTTGATCGAGGCGCCAGCCATCGCCAGCCAGGAGCAGAATGTGTGACGATTGCAGTGCCAGACATAGCCCTCAATCTCAGCATCCTGTAGGCAAGGGACAAACCAAGAGCGAGTGTCGAAGCGAGGACCTTGACGGATGAACACCGGGTCTGCCGGCTTGTGCAGCTTGTGCTTCAAGGCTTGGAACGCCGCAACAGAGTCAATGTTGAGATGCACCGTGCGAGCGGAGCCGTTCTTGGTCTTCGTCAGGTCGATTGTGCGACGGTCCAGATGAACCTGTCCCCAGGTGAGGGAGTATTGCTCAGACAGACGCATACCGGTGCTGACTGAGATGATGAACTCGGAAAGATGCTCCGGGAATCGTCTGTCGATCACCTTGTAGAGTTTGGCGTACTCTTCGTGGCTCAAGAAGCGCAGGCGGCCAACGCCCTCGCGTCGGTGACGAACCAGCCGCGCAGGATTGATCGTCGTCTTATTGTTGTGGACGCCTTCGCGGTAGCAAAGCGAGATGAAGGCCTTGTAGCGGTTTGTTGTGGCCGGAGTTTTGCAATGCGACCGGAGCCAGCGTTCGAGCTCCTGAGGAGTGATTTCTGCGGCGGCCTTTGAGCCGAACGCCTTGCGGACAATCTCAGCCTTGCTGACGTAGCTGCGAACGTCTTTGTGATCGGCCACGTACTCCAGGACATCGTCAATTAGTTCCGAGAAGCGCACAACCTTGCTGTCTCTAAGCTCAGGCAGCTTTCTTCCGGCAATTACGTCGGCTTTCCGCAGTTGGTAGAGCTTAATGGCATCCGACTTTCGACCCACCTTCTCCCGGTGACGCTTGCCTGCGGCGTAGTAGTTGATCCACCAAATTCCGCTGCCTTCCGGTTTCTCGTAAACGCCTCTTGGCATGTTTTCGCCCCGATTTCCAGTGTCGCGGACTGTCGTAATTTGTCAGTCCTATATTACAGCCACCATGCCCAGTTTTGCTTCAGGACAAGGGTCTTACGTACAAAGCGCGTTAACCAGACCTCCCTGAGGATTTCCGCTCCCGGCGCGTTTAGGGAACTCACCAGTCTTCCGCGGTGCGCTCGTGCAGACCCACCTGCGCCAACTCTTTGTTCCGTTTCGGGTGGGAGTTTTTCCTCTCCTTGCAATTGCCCCCTCGCTGGTAGGTACCGGGGCTAAGGCGTGTTTATGGACAAATACAGCAACCCTAGTCAGAAACCATCAGAAATTCTGAAGTCCGGACGCTGAAGCCAAGCTCAGGAACGTAGACATCGTGACGCGGTGCTCACCAAGCGATTCGATGAGGACTCTGGGGATTACAGCCCTTCGACTCCCATGCCGTTCTCGGCAAGCCAAAGCTTTCGAAGCTCAAAATCAGCCATCGCACGCTCTATCCGAAGCCAGAATGCTGGCGTGTGGTGTCGCTCGGCTAGATGCGCCAGCTCGTGGACTACCACGTACTCGGCGATGCGCGCAGGCAGCAGGATTGTCTTCCAATGAAAGTACAAGTACTCTCCCTTTCCGCATGAGCCCCACCTGTAGCCCAAATCCTGAACGCGAATGCCGGCGGGGCACACCTGCATTCGTTGGGCGTATTCTTGGACCTTATCCCAGAGCCAAAGTCTAGCTCGCCCTGAATACCAACGGATGAGATGGTCCCGTCCTTGGCTCCTTAGTTCACTGACCAACATAAGGCGACCATTCTGCAACTTGATCGGCACATCCTGACTCTCTACGAGGCGCAAGCGGTAGCTCCGACCGAGATACAGAAAACCCTCACCGTCAATGAATGTCTTTACTGGAGCAGTCTTGTGTAGCCGGTCCTTCTCGGCGAGTTTCGTATAAACCCAAAATCGTTTTTCCAGAGCAAATTGCCGTAGCAAACCCTTGGAAACACGTGGAGGCGCCGACATCACCAGGGAGCCATCTCGCTCAACGGTGATCTGTAGCGTCTTTCTTCTGCTGCTCGTCTGGAGCGCAAAGGAAAGGTCGTCGACCCGTAGGGTATTCATAATCCAAGCAGCCTTTGCTGATTCGCTCGCGCTAATCCTAGGAGGCGGTCCTTCAACGAGGAGAGCGCGGAAACCGGGAACATTCGGGACTTGTGGAGCGCACCGAAAATGCGAGATCCAAGCGCTTGCTGTGCAGGAAGACGGTGCGGCTCCCAGAACGAGGGCGTGAGTTCACCTACGATCATGTCAACCACTTCAACAGAAAGGTCGCGGACTCGCGCCAGCGTCTCGCTGGTCGGGTTTTCCTTGTCGGGCAAGCTAATACGGTCCGCATCGTAAAGCACAGGCGGTTTAAAACTTAGATTGACAAAAGTACGAAGTTGTACTAAGTTTGGCAGCCTGTCGGGATGGTGTCCGCTGCAATGGCGGCAGGCATCAAGCTCGACGCATTGACGCCTGAGCGACAAAGACCGAACGGCAGGCCTGAATCTGACTTCCAGGAGATCTGAAATGGCAAACGGAAACTTAATCGGCACCTCTACTCAAGCCGGGGTGGCGGCAGTCAATGGCGAAAACACTGACGGCGGGGGTATTGGAGTCTCCGGCGACTGCACAGGCCCGAGCGGTATCGGAGTTAGAGGCGAAAGCACTGATGGGGGCTTTGGGGTGTGGGGCGTCTCACCGACCGGTCATGGCGTTCACGGTGAGAGCAAGACATCGCGAGGAGTGGTCGGAACTAGTGAGACATTCCTTGGAGTTTTCGGTCAGAGCGGGAGCGGTGTGGGAGTAGCTGGCGACAGTGACTCAGGCTCCGGCGTGAGCGGCACTTGCAAGGGTTCGAACGGCACTGGGGTGAAAGGCGAAAGCACTGTTGGTGGCTTTGGGATTTGGGGTACCGCCCCAACCGGCCATGGCGTTCACGGCGATAGCAAGACGTCGCGCGGAGTAGTCGGAACCAGCGAGACATTTCTTGGCGTTAACGGTCAGAGCAAAAGTGGTACCGGTGTGGCTGGCGACAGCGAGTCAGGGACCGGAGTTTTTGGTCAAAGTGCTACCGGCGTCGGGGTAGTAGGAAAAGGAATTGGGGACGCAGGAGTGAACGGGCTTCACGGGGATCCGCATTTGCAAGAGACCACTGTCGGCAGTGAATCCACGCACGTGGGCGTATTCGGCGCGAGCGAAGAAGGTGCCGGAGTCATGGGGTATTCGAGGAACACCGGATCCTTCGGTGTCATCGCGTTCGGGGGCATCCGGGCGTCGGCAATCAATCATCCGCTCGCAGGCGAATTTAACGGGAAGGTTCAAGTGAATGGAGATCTCCAGGTCTCCGGTGACATTTTCCTCCCGGGCGCGGATTGTGCAGAGCACTTCGATATGGGTGGATCGCAGCAGATTGAGCCCGGTTCTGTAGTTGTAATCGATCGGGAGGGCGCGTTGCAGCAAAGTCAGACGGCGTATGACAGGAAAGTAGCGGGGGTGGTTTCCGGAGCGGGCAACTATAGGCCCGCAATTATTCTAGACAGGCAGCATTCGCAGGTGAACCGGGTGCCGGTGGCTCTGGTCGGCAAGGTCTTTTGCAACGTGGATGCCGCGTATGCCCCCATTGAAGTGGGCGATCTGTTGACCAGTTCGCCCACGCCCGGCTGCGCTATGAAAGCCGATGACCCTATCCGGGCTTTCGGGGCTGTGATCGGGAAAGCCCTGCGTCCCCTTGCGACTGGGCGAGAATGCATTCCGATTCTGATCGCGTTGCAATAAGGAGTAACCCGCATGCCGGAATCATCTAATCACGAACAGCAACTCCGACAAGTTACCCTTCCTCCGAATCAGGTGATTCGTCGCAAGAAGAATCCGCGCAGCTTCCCTGGCGGAATTGTGGCTGAGATTGGAGCGGGCTTTGCTCAAACCGTTCAGCAGAATGCTCTTGTAGGGGCAGTGCAAACCGCCGACCTCACATTCCCGCCGATCATAGCGGGGCCCATCTCCGCATCAAACGGCGGAGGCGCGATCGGAACCGGCTTGCCTGTCCAACTAATCTTCTGGGGCTCGGCTTGGAATCAGCCTTCGACCAGTCCGTCAGTCGGTACTATTCTCGGCGCCGTTCAAAACATTCTAAGCGGGCCCTGGATGTCCGGCCTCCGGCAATATGGTGTCCGGCGCTGTAACCTAGGCGGTTCTATCGTGGTCACCCAGCCAGCGCCACCCGGCACGTATGACGACGGCGCTATCAAGGATTTGGTTTGGGCGTTGATTGACGACCAAAAATTTGCCGAACCGGATGACGCCGGCGGGCGAAATCTTTACATGGTTTTCATGCCTCCCGGCACAACCTACGGCCCAGGCGGAATTCGTGGCAAGCACTTGGTCGCTTCAGACTTTGATTTTCCGGCCGACAACGACCATGCCTGGGTAGGTTTCGTTCTGTTCAACCCGCTTATTGCCGGGATCACGTCAACTTTTTGCCACGAACTGGCGGAGATGTGCACAGACCCCGAATCCGACGCGTGGACCGTCACCGGCAACCAGGAGATCGGAGACGTTTGCAACGGGATCGACCAGATGCTGAATGGAGTGACGGTGGAAGCTTATTGGTCGGCAAAAGATAATGCCTGCCTTATCCCTACGGCGTATTCGGTTCGGCGAGCCCTGAAACTGTCAGGACGCACGTTGGCAGGCAAGGGACTCACCTCGATAGAGAAACCGATTCCGAGCCTCAAAGCCTTTGTACTGGAGCTGTAACCTGCAGAGTGATGCGGCGCGTCTCGAAACGTGCCGAGCTTCACGCTGTCCCTGACTGACATCGGGCGAGGACTATTATGGAAAGCGGGAGTCCAGCGGGTTCTGGCATTTTCCCC
>JAYTTC010000472.1:0-5134 GCA_043745255.1 Verrucomicrobiales bacterium | reverse complement strand
AGTTCATAGCTGTTCGTGCGATTGAATAGGAGGTCTCCCTCGGAGAGCTTGTAGTTCTGAAAAGTCTCTGAAGGCAAGTCAATATATTGAAGATTTCTGAATAAAATCTCGCCATCTTGCTGGCAGTTCATCCGAAGAATCGGATATTTCCCGATTTTCTCGCCCCTAACTGATAGCCCGTACTGTGCGATAGCAATCAGGTCACCGAGGGGTATTTGCGGCCATGTCTTGCTAATTTCTACTCTCCTGCCTTCTTCCCCAGCAAATAGGCCCTCGGCCGTTGCCGCCTTGAGTTCTCTCAGGCTGCTTGTGATTTTTTCCTGAGTCTCACGGGCTCGCTGAACAGTTGAAAGCGCTTTCGCAATGACGCGCTGTTCATCCAGTCGGGGAAGTGGTATTGCGAACTCTTTAAGCCGCGCAGAGGAAAGATTGGGAATGGTAGTTCTATTTGCAGCACCATCGTATATGCGGCGGTGGAGTACGACTTCCTGGAGCCAATACATGGCAAACTGCGGTTCAATATCGGGCCCAATTCTCCTGAGGCGGTGGATGTGGTTTTGGTACAGGCAATCAGTTAATTCATTGTTCCAGATGGCGGTCCGCCCGACATCCCCACCTTCGCATACCAGCAAGTCTCCTGGTTGCAACGCCAGCTTCTTGGCTTCTTCGTCCGTAAAATGCATGCGGTCCACAGAGGAGAGGTCAATCTTGCTCCAAAGGACATTAGAGGTCCGAAGAAATGGCCTGAAGCTTGGCCCGCGGCGACTCTCCGCAGACATGGCCTTGCCCTGTTGAACCTCGAATAGGCTGCCAAGGGAGGCAAGCCCCCAATCACTAGGGATTTGCCCAACTTCGGTCATCTGTGATGGCCTGCGCCTGGGCTGCCCTGCCTGCCGGGGCTTCTTGTGGGGGGAGGTCGACGATGTCGCAGCCATTTCAGTTCCGTTATCTTCCGCAGGTTTGGGAGACGTTGGCCGAGACCAGGTTGTAGCTGTCGCGGACCTCGAGAGAGCTCGAAGCCCGCTGGTTGTGGGCGTTGCAGAGTGGGTAGATGTACCAGTTGTTGTCGGTTGAATTTTCCTTTTGGACATGCGCCCCAACAACATCGGTTTTAAGGCAACCGTTTGCCTGGCAATAGTTGGTGCGCTGGCCCGAGTACCGCTCCCAATGCTTGAGCCAGCTCTCGCACCGGCAGGAGTTGTCGCTCGTTCCGTTGATGTTTCTGATTCGCATAAGTATCTCCCAAGCCTATTGGTATTTATACCCGAGGCCCGCAAAAATCTCTTTCAGAGCATCGTCCTGGCGTGCGGCTTCGTGCTTGAGTTTGGCCAAGTCGCCGAGAATATCCTGGATGTTCCTGTGCTCGGTAGCGCTGACCGTCTCGATGTAGCGTGCAGGAGAAAGATTGAAGTCGTTCTTGCCTCCTATCTTCTCTACCGGCAGGAGCTTTGCGAAGCGTTCGGCGTCCTTGCCAGAAAGGACGGTGGCGGCGATCTTGTCGATGGAGGCTTCGGTCAGGAAGTTCTTGGGGCGCCCTTTCTCAAAATCGGCGCTGGCGTTTATCATCAGCACTTTGTCCCTTTGTTCCTTGGACTTTGCATTGTTGAGGATGACGATGATGCCCGGGGCCGGGGTGTTGTAAAAGAGGTTGTCCGGTAGCAGGATCACGGCCTCGACGAGGTCCTGTTCGACGAACCACTTCCGGATAGATTTCTCCTTGTTGTCGCTCTGACTCCCACTGCCGCGACTGGCGGCGCCGGTATCAAGGACGACGGCGGCGCGGCCCTTATCCTTAAGAGAGGCGTGGATGTGCTGAAGCCAAGCCCAGTCGGCGCTCTGCCGGGGGGCGAAGCCGCCGCGGCTGGAGAAGCGGTCCAGCGGGTCCTTCTCGTAGGTCTCCTCCGGGGAGAAGTTGTCCTGGTTCCACATCGGGTTCGTGACGACGATGTCGAAACGCTTGAGACGCGAGCCGTCCAGGAACTTGGGATTCGTCATGGTATTGCCCCGCGCGATCTGCGCGTCCATGTCGTGGATGACGGTGTTCATGCGCGCGATGGCGAAGCTGGCGCCGGTCAACTCCTGGCCGTAGAGCTTGAGCGGTTTGGCGACGCGGCCTTCACGCTCGATCAGGTCCATCTCGCACTTGATGAGGAGGCCACCGGAGCCGCAGCAGGGGTCGTAGACTTCCTCTCCCTGTCGCGGGCTAAGAATTTTGGCGATGAGGCGTCCGACCTCGCTGGGAGTGAAGAACTCTCCGGCGCTTTGGCCTTGGTTTTCGGCAAATTTTCTTAGGAGATACTCATAGGCGCGGCCGAGAAAATCAGGCTCGCAGTCGTTGAGCCCGAGACGGTGGCGATTGAGGAGTTCGATGAGGCGAGAGAGCGCGGTGTCGCTGATCTCGCGCTCTCCGTTGCGGGTTTCGTTGTAATCGACAATATCGATGACGCCCTGGAGCTGCTCGTTGTTCTTGGCGATAGCCCGCGTGGCGCTTGTCAACATTTCCCCGATGGTCTTAGGAACACGACCCTTGGGCCAGGCGATCTTCCGACGGCCCGCGATGACAGGCCAGCGGGCCTCTTCGGGAATGTAGAAGCGAACGAGGCTGTGGTCCTCCTCGATGACTTCAAGCGCCGTGTTCTCGTTGCCGTAGGTCTTGATGAGCCGGGAGATCTCGTCTTCGAAGACGTCGGATAGGCGCTTGATGAAGATGAGGGGAAGGATATAGTCCTTGAATTTCGGGGCATCCTTCTCGCCGCGAATGGAGCATGCCGCTTGCCAGAGGAGCCCTTCCATCGTCTTTGTGTCGAGCGCCGGGCCAGGCCGGCGGACACTGATGATTTCATCATCGGACGGCTCATCATTGTTCATTTCCAGCGTAGCGCTGGGCCTTCGGAACCTCGGAGCCTCATCGAAGGACGCTTCATCTTGGGCCTCCGACGATTTGGCCTCGGCATCAGCGAAGAAGTCCGCTATAATATCGGCGCATTCGTTGCGGCGACTGAGGACGAACTGACGAATGGCATTGAGCATTGCTGGGGGTGGGGAGGTCTTGCCGTTCTCCCAACGATTGACGGTGGGGAAGGAGACGTGAAGTTCCTTGGCGAGTGCTGCCTGGGACAGCGATAGGCGTTCGCGGAGCTTCTTGAGGAGATCGGGCGTTTTTTTCTTATTCATAACTTCCGATATAATAACTGATATATTATCAAGAGTCAATAGATTTAACAAAAATTGCGTTGCGAATGTGCGAATAGCGTGGTAACATCGTGGTAGAAGTGTGAGAGAGGACTCAACCATGACCACCGCAATCCCCGAGATTTTTTCGAACGTCGCAAAGCAGGACTACCTGCATCTCTTCGATGACGGTCGGCCAAAGTACCAAGAGATCATGCGCGTCTTCGAATTCCAGAAGCAGGACGTAGCGAAGGCCGCGGGAGTCGCCACAAGTTCCGTGCGCTGGGATGACCATGTCCCCACGGAGGTTCGAGAGCGTTTCCGGGAGTGGGCGAACCTCATGAATTTGGTCGCGGAGTTTTTCAGCGGAGACGCGAAGAAGACCGTGCTCTGGTTCACACTTCCAAACCCGTCTCTTGGAAACATCGCCCCACGCGACATGATTCGCTTCGGCCGCTCAAAGAGACTGATGAAATTTATCGTCAACGCCCTCGCCGAGAACCGCCGCTGAGCGTTCATGTCAAAGCGGCGACCCTCCCGACGCAAGAGCAAGGGCCAGCCCTCATTCTTCATTCTGGACCGCTTTTCGCTGGACGACATTCGGCGCTGGAAAGCTGTTCGGGACAAAATCCTTCAGTACCATTGGGAATACTATAGCAGCCTCACTTATCAGCGCTCGCGGGTCGGCGATCCCCTGCGAGCTGCATTGGCGGAAGCGGTGGAAGGCCCCTTCGTTTTCGAAGGCTGGCAGCGCGTCGTTAAATATCAGTACGCGCTGACGCCCCTCTCGCTCGCCGGAAGCCTGACAGACATCGGCGGGCGCTTCAACATCGGCGACATCGATCCGGTACGCTTCACGCCCTTCCCGGCGCTTTACATCGCCGCGGACCGAGAGACGGCCCTTCAAGAAACCCTGGGCCAGCCCGCGGCCACCGAGGCGGAGCTCTCCGCGCTGGAGTTCGCGTTGACGGCAAGCGACTCCATTTCGATCGTCGCCGTGAACGGCACCCTGGAGTCGGTCATCAATCTGAACCACCCCGAGAAGCTGGAGAAGTTTGTTCGCCTCATCAAGGACTTCGTCGTCGCCGGGAAGCTGTCCCAGATGACCAAGGAATGTGGCTGGGAACCACCGGAGCTTATCCGCACCGTGCCACAGTTGATGGGGGGCATGCTCTACCGCGACTGGCGGCAGTGGGCGAATCTTTACGATGTGCCGGTATCCTCGCAGATCTTCGGCCAGCTCGCCGTGAGCGCCGGCATAGAGGGCATCATCTTCCCTTCGAAGTTCAACGGTCGCGATAACCTCGTCATTTTCCCTCAGGTGTTCTCCGGCGATTCCTATGTCGCGCTCGCGGGCGCCGTCCCGGCCGAGGTCGCCGTCAAAAGGCTGGACGCGAGCACGGCCAAGAAGCTGCCCTGACCGCACGCACACCGACGAGGATTATATATGGCTGGAATCACTCCGAGAAGTCATTCCGGACCAGTAGCAGAGGGCTGATTCACTTCCAGTACTGCGTGAAAATGGGACGATGGGTCATGGCCGATGTCCTGGGCGTTCATCCGATGTCCGAGCCCGGCGCAGAGTACAGGTGCCCGTGCTGTGGCGGCCAGTTGCGCATTCTGCGGCCACGGGCTCCTCGCGAAATTCAGGGGCGGCTGGGTCGAAGTTCGTTCGAGCGCCCTCACGGGACAGCATTTTCCAATCCAAGAATGAGCCCGAAAGGGGAGTTTGATTCTCATACAAGATAAGGAGCCGTAAATAAATAGCGATTTGAGAGACTCACCCAATGGGTGAAGCCAAAAGACGGGAGCAAACCGCTTTCTGCCGGGTCGGGGAAGTGATGGGCCTGGAGACGGCCGGAGGCCGCGTCCAGTTGCGATGGGACGACAAATCGGCGGTGACGCCGTTCGGCCAGATGGCCTTCTTCATCGAGTTTCTTACGCTGACCGGCTTGCTTGAGGA
>JAYTTC010000471.1:0-5136 GCA_043745255.1 Verrucomicrobiales bacterium | reverse complement strand
ACGCACCGAGCCGAAGCGGTCATCAACCACATGCCAAATAAGGACCGTACCCAAGCCGAGCCCCAAGGCTGCAACCCCGGCGAGTGCAATTCGCAAGGGAATGAGGCGCTTCGAGGGTTGCGCGGTTGTGGGCGGCTGTAGAATTGAAAGGCGCTCCTGCTGAACATTCCTGCCCAGGTCAACATTCTGAAACAGACTGAGGAGACGATCACGATATCCCTGCTCCCGTTCGAGGTTGTTCTTGAGCCTCTGGCTCTGCGACGAGCGCTCGTTGATTTCGAGCACTTTCGCCTGCCAGGAAGGAAGGGCGAGCTCGGTGGTCGTGATCCGCTTCTCCAAATCCTGGAGATCAGCCTGTCTCTGCAGTCGATTCTGCTCTTCAAGAATGGATACCGTCTTGCTAAGCCGGGTGACATCCTCGCTGAGACGACGGGCTGCCACCTCACCACGATCGCTCAGCACCTGGTCCCGATCGGCGCGTCGGATCGCGAGCTCGACCCGTGACAGCTTGAGAGTCGCATCGCCCATCGCCTGGACCGTGTCGTTGGGGGCCGCCTGAAACGCTGCATTGGGGGTCAGAGTCATCGGCGCGTTGCTGCTCGTGATCGACGCAACACCCTCCAGAGCCCCGTCTTTCCGGGCGTGAACCGAAAGCGATCCCAGGCCCTGGCGCAGCAAATCCCGTTCGATCTTAAACTTTGCGAGCTGGAGATTCAGTTCTGCCAGATAGAGTCCGGCCGCTTTGCCCTCCTCTTCCAGAACTGCCACGTTGTTTGTCTTTTGAAAGTCCACCCACTTTTCCTGCTCCGTTTTCAGTGCCGCCTCCCGCTTGGTGAGTTGATCGCTGAGCGAGATCACGATGTCGTCCGACGTGGCCGTGCGTGATTCCTTCTTGAATGACAGGTATTCCTCGATGAGCGCCTGGACGAACCCTCGAGTCTGAACCGGATCCGCCCCTGTGGCCATGAGTTGGAGAATCGAGGTGCCGAGAGGCCGAGCCACTTGCAGCTTAATTAAGTCCTTTTCCGTGGCGGAGAGCGGCACCCCGGACTTCCTCATGGCCTCGCTCTGCAATCGGGAACTTTTCAAAAGCTCAACCTGCGTGCCAAAATAGTTCAACGGATCCTCTGTGAAGAGGTTTGCCATATTCACCTGCACGTCCCCCACCAGGAGCTGGGCAAAGGATTCGTAGGTCTCCGATCGCAAGGTCTCCCAGATGATCGTGGCTCCCACACCCAGAACGATGCACGTCATTGGGACCCACCAACGCTCTCTCAAATACGACAAGAACCGTCGCTTGGGAGCCATGACAGTCAACCGGTAGTTGGAGTCCATGCCGCGACGGGAACTTTCCGGAAGAATGATAGTCTGTTCGGTCACTCGATGATTCTTTCGACGGCAAAATAAGTTGTTCCCAAGATCACATCCCACGCGGACACCGGCGGAGCGCAGACCGCCGCGTCTTGCTTCGCCGTCCTGGACTGGCTCGAACCCCACCTCGAAGCACCCACCGTGAATCCTGCCCGTCTCCCCACAGTTTCCCCGAACTCTATGTCGAGGGGATGGCGCAAAGGTGGCGTTTCGGAAAACCTTCACCCGGGAGTCGCATCGGCGATGACCGGAACCGGTCATGCTCCTCTCGATCCAAAAAAAGAGCGCGCGGCAGTGGTGCCGCGCGCCATGATGGATACGAAAACCGTGCTAGGACGCTGGAGTGCTGTTACTGAACGGGACCCGAGGTGATCCCCGTCGCTTCGGCGCTGCGATCGACCTGCATCACAGAGGTCGGAATCCCGGCGGGATAGTTGTCTGCCAGGTAGGTTCCCAACAGCAGGGTGTTGGTGGCGCTCTTAAAGTTCCCGCTGAACGCGTTCGCATCGGCATTGTCGCCCTTGCGGTACATGTGCTCGAAGCCCCAGTAGGTGTAGGCTCCGTTAATCACGTTGGCCGAGGTATACGGAATGCCCTCGTAGGTCAGGTACCAGCTGCTGAAGTCACCTGTGTCCCCAGCCGCACCCGCGGCAATCCCATCCACTCCCGTGAGAGTGCGGGCGTCGCCAGCGGAGAGATAGCCCACAAACGGAACCGGGCAGCTGGCATTGTTCATGTCAGCACGAACGAAGGATCCTGAGCTCCAGCCGTCATTCGCCACGAGCGCGACCTGGGTCAGGCCGTTAGCCCCGCGGGACGTGTTCGGATTCACCCCAGTGATGACTCCGTTGCCGTAATGTTGAGCCGGAGTGAACACCCCGTAGCCGGTCTCCGCGAACGTCACCGTGCGGGTTCCGGAGAGATCGTTGCGACCGGAAAAATACACAAGGGTCCCGAAGTCGCCATCGCCCTTGAAGAAGGTCAGCTCACGATTTCCAGACGACCCGAGCAGACGGAATGTCTGGTCCGTCATGTTCCGAACTCCAACGTCGTAGGCAGCCTTGTTCATCACGAAAACAAACGGCTGAACGGCGACAGTATCGGAAACCAGAGGGGCGAAGCCGAAACTTGTGCCGTATCGCGTGGTGTTCTGGAAGGAATCCGAGAACGTGAGCGTCGCCACATGGGTGAACGTTCCCGCGCCCCCATCGGCGATCGGCAACTTCGAGTAGGTGTTGGCCGCACCCGTGAGCAGATCGCGCTGGCCCTCGACGGAACCGGAATAGGCCGCATAGACCTTGATTGGATAGGGCCCGCCTGCGCCAGCCCACTTGCCACTGAAGGAAAACACGTTGACGCTGCCGCTTCCAATCACTTCCTTGACAGGATAGCCGCTGGCGCTGTCGTCGACGATGTTGGCATTCAGAACGTTGAATTCGACTCCGCGGAACGCGGTGGAGCCCGTGAGATAGAGTGTTTTAAGAGGAGGAAGAGCGGATTCAGCGCAGTATGCGACGCTGAGCACCAGGAGTCCTGCGGTAAGGAATTTTTTCATAGGGGTCGGAAGTGGATCGTTTTGATTTCAGTAGTTGTCTTGACGTATCTATTGGGAGGCTTCGATTAAGCCTGGCGGAGCTGGCGAAGCTGGCGGCGGGTGGTAAGTGCCAGCATGCCGAGGCCTGCGAGGAGACCATACGTGGTGGGCTCTGGGACGACCGCAGAGGCGAAGCCCTTGCCAACCCAGAAAAGATCCCCGTCACCCTGGAGTTCGAAGAAGCCCAGGTATTGAGCCCCACCGGCAATCGTGGTACTCGCCGTATGAACGACAGAATACAGATCGAGGCGAACCACATCATTCGCTCCGAAGGCTTGTCCAGTGAACCCCTCGGTCGAGCCGCTGAAATAGGTGGCATAGACTCCACCGCCGGAGATGTTGTTGTAACCGCTGGCGTCCAGCGATTTGATTGCAGTAGCGCTTAGAGTGGTCCCGAAGCTCTGCGCATTGTTGCCGACGCTGGTAATCGCTTGTGCGGCCGAGGACTGATTGTTGGCCCGTTTCCGATCCCAGGCCGTGCTGTCAGCCACAGAGTTGTCCGTGTTGGCTCCACGCACAGCCGTAGCCCACATGTCATATACCGCTGCAGTCGCATTTGCTGCAACGACCCCGAAGTGCAGATTGTTTAGGTTTCCGAAGTTTCCACCGGCAGCCGAGGTGAGGAGGGAGGGATCGTACGCATTTGCAAAGGCCCCGCTGTTGATCTGAACCGTCGAGTTACCGTAGGTGGCGACGAAGGAGGTCACCTGTCCGAGGTCGAACGTAACATCATTCAATCCCGCGGCCCCAGCGGTAGGCTGCTGACGGAAGTTGAGGAGAAGATCCTGGTTCGCGTAGGCAGGAGTGAACCCTTGTGCGAAGGCTTCGGCGGCGTTGAAGACCGCCGTGATGGTCACTGCGACCATCATCAGTTTGTTGGCTCTGTTCATAGTATTGTGTTTTGACCGTCGTGTTGTGTTGCGACTCGCTCGGCTATTTCCATTCCTCTCCAGGAGGATAGGTCGGCTGCGAGTTCGAGAGTCACTATAGGCAAACACCTACCGCAGTGACGTCATGGTTGCGGACATGGAGGTCCTTGAAGTCGATCCGTTACTTACGAAATACATCCATCTGCCGCAGAACTGCTTAGGATATCTTCCTCGAAGATTTGAAATTCAAATCACTGGCCGTCAGCGGTTCTTAACATTGCGAGCACCAGACACTGTATTGCCTGGCGCTGGGTCGCTTTCCACACTCGATCGAACCTTCTGATCAAGACGAACAAGTTAAGAAATGGTTCCGAATTCCGCACATAGATCAGAGCCTCTGGAAATGGTTTGCATCGCGCTCAGGACCGAGCTCGGAATAGAGCTGTAATCCGGAAACGATACCCATGCCGCCGTTCCAAAATACCCATCGCATCAGAGTTTTATCCTGTGAGACGCGCGGGATCTTCTTCGTCTCGCGTGGGTCGATCGCGCTCTCTAACTCTGGAGTCCTCGCTGCGGCGCGGAGGATACTTTCTCTGACATCGACTCTGGTGATGGTGAACTCGACGCAAGCACAGGAGGCCCTGCGCAGCGCGCTATCCTTGGATCGAACGTTTGAGCAGCGTTCCGAAGATCGGCGCGTCCTCCGTCCCGAAGGCCCGCATCTCGGACCGCTGGCCCTGACTCTGGGTCTTTATGAACGGACCTCCTACGATGACAATGTGAACTTGTCCCAAGCCGACGCCAAGAGCGACACCACCGTCAGCGTGGGAATCCATCTGGGGGTGGATGGGTCGGTGACGGAGACGTCTGCACTCCATTTTGGAACCAGTGTGGGCTATGCACACTACCTTGAAGGAACACGAAACGGAGGGCTTGAGGTTCAACCGGACTCAGCGCTGACTTACCAAATATCCTTGGCGGAGATCACGCTGACTCTCTTCGATCAACTGAGCTATTCCAGGCAAGTGATAACGGAGGGCGCGCTTGCGAATCTGGGCACTCTGCCTCGAATGGAAAACACGGTCGGTGCTAGGGTCTCATGGGTGCCGGGCCGTTGGCATCTGGAGCAAGGGTACAGTCACAACAGCTATTCCTCAGACCGCTCAGCCTTCAACTATCTAAACCGTTCCTCCGAGTATCTGTTCCTTCGGGCTGGCTGGAGCCTTGCGGAGAGCACTCAGATTGGAATCGAAAGCAGCGGCACTTCCACCTCCTATCAAGTGGCTGTGGAGAACAACA
>JAYTTC010000470.1:0-5149 GCA_043745255.1 Verrucomicrobiales bacterium | reverse complement strand
GCCCGTCACAGGACGCCATCCCGCAAGGCTGAGAGCCCGAACAATCGGGACGTATTTTCTAAAAAGATCTCGATCTCGCTCATAAAGCGCAGGCTGTTCAAAATAATTTCCACCCGATGCATCTGCGCTGAACGCACTCGGGTAAATGGCGTAGAACGCGCACACTCTCATATAGGTTTCCATCGAGGCATGCGACAGCTTGCTGAAGTCCGTGTTTAGCAAGTAGCCGTACGGCCTCTGGCCCGACAGCGAACGAGCGAAAAGCAGCGGCGCGTCGGCCGGAGAAACAAACTGGCCCGCCGCGTCGAACCAGTTGACCTCCGCTCCGCCAAAGTCGAAGAGTCCCGCTCCTACCGGAAGATAGGGCCAGGTAAATAGCGCATTTCCAATGAGCGGTTTTCCCAGCGCGTGCACTTCAGAACCCATCGATCTCGCCATCTCGTAGGCACCGAAAAGGAGAGGAGTCATCAGGCGGAACTCGTCTTTCGAGTAGATGAGAGGAAAGGTAGTGCTTCGGTGATGGTTGGTCGTGTAATCCGCGACCGTGCCATAGCTCGAAAAACTGTCGATGTATTCGCCGTCCAATAATCCTTTCTCAGGATGTTGATACGCAGCGCGGGTGATGTCGTTCCACTCGACGCTGAACTTGGTTGTCTTATAGGCGGGGTCCGAGATGAAGGGACTGGGATTGAGATAGAACGCGGCACCATAAGGACACCACGGCTCAGCGGCCTTAAAGAATTCAAGATTGCCGGCCAGATCACGAACCCCGGAGCTGAGGGTGGCGGTGGCCAAGGCGTTGCCCTGTGCGTGCTGAGTGAGAAGGTAGTCATAGACCGGCGCGTAGGAGGTATTGGAAATGCGGGTGGGCATCTTCATCCAATACGACCAGGGCTCAGAAACGTAACGAAACGACGGGATGCCGAGCGTGTCATCGGCTTTAACCGTCGCGGGGTCATAGCCAATCTCGTGGTAGGCGATCTCGAAATCCGACACCTTAGGGACCTTTCGGACGTCCGCGAAGGCGACCCAGGTTCCTTCGTTGGTGAAGCGGCGTCGATAGCTCGTTGGAAAGCGCTCGTAATGCCCGGCCAGCCCAGATCGGAACCCCCAGGCGGGATCGCTACGATAAAGCCATACTTCTACCGTCACGCTCTGTGGAAAGTTTTCCGTGATCGCGCTGACGCCCACATCGAACGCGACATAAAATTGCCGAGTAACGCGGTTGTAAAGGATTCGAGAGGGACGATACAGATCCGGCGGCAGGCTCAGAGTCAGCGCGCTGCTGCCGCTCAAGGTACCCAAGGGATACTGACTCACCAGATTCCGCGCGCCTAATGGCACCTCGATCAGCGTGCCACTTTCGACAGCCTCCTCCAGCGGGACACGCTCGCGCGGGGTATTCCACCACCAGCCATGGGTCATGCTTACGGGAACTGCGAAGTAGAGGGTCAGCGCGCGATCGGCTGAAACCAGATTCGACACGGTGGCCACAATGCGAATCGAGTGATTTGTCGCCCAATACCAGACATCCGCCGCAAGACCGAGATCGGGCACCACGCCCACTTGGTGAAGTGCGTCATTCGTGGAAGTCACCCAGCCTCCGACGCTCTGCCAGTCCGAGCCAACTCGGCGATCACAAATAAACCAACCTGAGCCGTACTCACCCCCGGCAGCATGAAGCAGATTCGTTCCCTCCCTGAGCGAGGTGATCAGGCCGCCGTCTTCCGAGAGAGCTATCTCAAGATCATCGTCGGTCCGAAGGACGAACCGACGAGTGAGATCGAACGACGCCGGCGACGGGGCCGTCTGGGACACCAGGGTGCCGTCGAACTCTGTCAACGTGTCCTGGATTTCAGAAACGGCGAGATCATCGAACCAAACAGTCCCTTGATGCGCCCCGCGAAATAGAGCGTAGCAAGAGATCTGTGCAATAGGCCGGGCAGGCAGAACGATTCGTTCGCGGTATTCCCAATCATGATTACCCACGGAAAACGGAATGGCTTGACCGTAGAGCCATGTGCCGTCGGCGTAGAGAATATCAAGATACACGGCGTAATCATTGTCCACCGAACCGGTGACGTTGAGCGCGCGGCTCCAGCCGCTCAGCTTGATCGCTTTCGCTCGAGTCTGGGACAGCAGGAGAGTTTGAGAGGCTCCGCGGGTCTCTCCATTGCCTAGGGCTTGGCATTGCATCGAGCGCGTTCCGGCATGGGAATAGGTGCCCGAGGCGGTGTAGCCCGCACCGTAGGTCGCCCAGGATTGCAGCGGCTCAGCAATCGTACCGAGTGTCTCCATGTTCGGATTGCGAGCCTTGTTGGAACCAAGGGTGAGCGAAGAGGTCACGGCCGGTCGGAACACTGTCCAGGAGTGGGTCTCCCCCGCCTGTCCCGAGCTCGCGCACAGTAGGACGAACGCGAACACGCTCCGTCCGAGCAGATAGAAGTAAGTCATGCGCTGCCTGCTTGGGGTGAGATCTATCACGGAATGACACTCTTGGAACGATGAGGTTAAGTCAACGAAGAGGGCGAGATGGAGGAGGAGAGTCGATGACGCCCGGAGCAAGCTCTGCGTTCCCGGCACTTTGGATGACGAATCACGCGAATCGCGCGTGTGCCACGGTCTGACTATTCCCTTGCGTTGGCTCGGCCTCCCCTCTATAGAAATTATCCGTCCACTGAATCTTGGGAGGCACACGATGGTTCAGTTCCTCGCCAGCTCATTGGAATTCGTAATGAAAACCCTTCTCATCGCATGTTGTGTGGTCGGCTTGGAGCTCCTTTCAAACGCTCAAAGCACCGTTGGATCCCTCATTTACCAAACCGCTCGCTTCGCTGGAAAGGCGGTTCCGATCTACGGTGTTGATCCCACGGACCCGACCTACGAAGTGCATGGGGACAATCTCGCTTTGTATGCTCGGAGGCAACCCGTAATAGGCGCCGACTACTGGGCGGAGCTCTGGGTGGGACCCGAATCGGCAACTCAGGCTGGGCTGTCTCCCGTGAGCGGAACGCGCGTGCATTTCCGAGAAGACATCAGCGCGATCCGCGGCGTCGATAATCTCCGTATCCTCGGCACTCTGGGCGGGGATATCGTGACAGTCCAGCTGCGGGTTTGGGCAGCCACTTCGGACGGACGACCGATTTCCAAGTGGAACGATGTGCTAGCCGACCCCAGCATTCCCAGGGGAACTTCGAATCTGAGTCGCATCGTTCTCGGAAACGTTTCAGCCGACGGACACCTCTTCATCCCTCAGCTCCTCTCCTATTCCCTGCAGGGTTTCGGGCTTTATGTGGTTCCTGAGCCGGCCGGGTATGCCGCACTAGTCCTCGGACTGGCCGGGCTCCAACTTCTTCACCGCCATCGACCGAAACGAGGCGTGCAACGCTCTGGCCATCCCTCCTCGTCACTTTAACCCAGATGTTCCTATGTTAATTCATCCAACCTTCCCGACCGCACGTAGACTGATAGTCTCAACGATGCTGCCATTTCTCACCACCTTCGCCCTGATCGCCGCGCAGGACACCGACCATGATGGGTTGTCGGATGATTGGGAGCGCGGTGTGGGACGCTATGAAGTTGTGCTCGGGAACTTCACATGGCTGGAGGCGAAGGCCGACGCGGAGCTCCGGGGGGGACATCTGGCAACCGTGGTGAGCGACCTGGAGTGGATCGACATGAAGTCCGTCCTAGGCGCGAGTGCTTTGGGCAAGAATCTCTGGCTAGGCGGAACAGACGAAGGAACGGAGGGCAACTGGCGCTGGATCACGGGTGAAAAATGGAGTTACACCAACTGGCGTGTGGGAAACCCGAACAACGATTCGCTTGGAAACGGAATGGGCACTCCAGAGAACTACCTGATGATCTGGGGCCATGAGCACGCAGCATCGGATAACAATCAGCTCTACTGGAACGATGCCACCCTCACCGGAGGCTTGCTAGCACGAGACGGATACGTCTTCGAGCGAGGCTATTGGACGGATATGACCGACCCTGACACCGATGATGACGGACTGGCGGATAGCGAGGAAGTTTTCAATCTCCCAGCCTACGAGATCGTTCTAGGAGTGCGCACCTGGCCTGCGGCCAAAGCCGACGCGGAAGACAGAGGGGGACATCTGGCCACGCTCACCTCCGAGTCGGAGTGGCAAAGAGCGCAGAGCCTTCTGGGTCCGGCGGTGCTGCAGCAGGATATTTGGATCGGCGGATCGGACACCGCAATCGAAGGACAGTGGCGTTGGATCACGGGCGAGCCGTTTTTATACCAACGATGGCAGGGAGGCCAGCCCGACAATCTGCAGAACCAAGATTTCCTAATGATGCGTCCGCCGTCGGGGACTTGGTTCGACATGGGAGCCATCACGGTAGCTGGAGCTTATTTGCTCGAGCGGGAGAATGTCTTTCAGACGGACCCCAACAACCCGGATACCGATGGGGACGGGCTCAAGGACGGGGATGAGGCAAAATTCTACAAGACGGACCCCGCCCGAGTGGATACGGACGGTGACACTCTCTCAGATTTTGAAGAAATCCGGCGCTGGAGAACCAATCCTCTGGTTGCGGATACCGACGGGGACGGGCTCTTGGACGGGGATGAGGTGTTCACCACCCATAGCGATCCACTGAAGCAGGACACGGACGGAGATGGATACTCCGACTCTCTCGAAGTGGGCTATGGTTCGGATCCCAATTCTGCCTCGAGCGTTCCGGGACCTCAGTCCCGCATCTATACTGCGGTGGAAATCGAGTTCGACACAAGGCCCACCGAGAACTACCAGATTCAAACGCTTTCCGATGCCGGCGTTTGGTCGAATTTTGGCGCGAAGATTGCCGGCACAGAAGCTCGGATCAGCCGACTGATTAGTACTCGGAACGCGCCCAAAGCTTTTTGGCGTGTGGTGATTTCCAAATAGGACTCGCGATGAACTCTGCCTCCTCTCACGGTCGCCGGTCCGGCGGAGTGGTCTTTGCTGTGGGACTCGCGGGAGTCCTGTTGGGGTCGTGGGCGAGCCGCGCTGCCGAAACAACGGACAGTGATGGAGACGGCCTGCCTGACGCGTGGGAACGCGGAGTGGGACGCTATGAAATCATCCTTGGCGCCTTCAATTGGGAACAAGCACGCGTCGATGCCATAACACGGGGAGGACAC
>JAYTTC010000469.1:0-5151 GCA_043745255.1 Verrucomicrobiales bacterium | reverse complement strand
TGACCGTTCCGCGCGGATTGAACGCCGGCTTGAGCGCCGCGAGCCTTTCCAGGGACGTGTCGCGACGCGGACCTTCATCGACATCGAGACGAAACTCTATCTCCTGGCGCTTCCCGCGTTCATCCAGGGTCACCTCACGCACTGAAACAGAAACACATTCCTGACTGAATCGCTTGGCATCCAGAGCCGCGATGGCTTTCTGATGGCTTTGGAAGGCGAAGGCGTCCTGATCCAGGCGAGAGACGCCGAACTGATGCGACACCTTTTCCGCCGTGAGACCCATGGCGAGATACGCATCGGGCATCTTCTCGATCAGGCACGGATTGGGAGACATCTTGAATCCGCCCATCGGCACCTGACTCATGCTCTCGGCACCGCCGGCGACAATCAGGTCCGCCATCCCGCTCAAAATCCGCTGAGCCCCGAAGGCGATCGCCTCCAAACCTGACGCACAAAATCTGTTCACGGTCACTCCCGGCACACTGTCGGGAAGCCCGGCGCGCTGTACCGCGATGCGGGCGATGTTCATCCCCTGCGCGCCCTCCGGCATGGCGCAACCCAGAATCACGTCTTCGATCTGATCCCCGGAGATGGCTGGAGCCCGAGTGATGGCCTCTTGAATGACCAGCGCGGCCAAATCATCGGGCCGCACCGTTCGAAGTTTGCCAGACGGGGCTTTCCCCACCGGCGTTCTTACCGCTGAAACAATAAAGACCTCGTTCATGGGAGCTTTTCGTTGATCGTGGTTGCGTGTCAGTTCCGCAGCGGCTTCCCGGTTTTCAAGGTATGCTTGATCCGCTCAAGCGTTTTGGGTTCCCCGCAGAGACTCAGGAATGCCTCCCGCTCGAGATCCATCAAATACTGCTCCGAGACGTAGTGAAGAGAAGACAGGTCCCCGCCACAAAGCACATAAGCCAATTTGGTTCCAATCTTCTGGTCATGCGCGCTGATTTGTTCCGCCTGGCGCATCTGATGCAGGATCATTTTGAAATGCGCCAACCCCGCCTGTCCGATAGCCGGAACATCCGTCCGCTGCGGACGGGGACGATAGTTGCCGGCAACCAAATGAAGCACTCGCGCTTTGGCCTCGCCGATCAGCCAATCTTTGTTGAGCACCAAGGTCGTTTCGCTCGCCCGAAGATAACGCAACTTCATCCCCTCCGCCGCGCTGGTCGCCACCTTGGCCATCCCGGTCGTCTCCCAGGCAAAGCGAACTCCCGAAAAGTAATCCACATCCTCAGTGCGCGGGATCAGCTCTGTGCAGCGGATCAGCATTTCCTTGGTACCCTGAGCGGCGGGTATCAATCCGACCCCCACTTCGGGAAGACCGATATAGGTTTCCGCGGTGGCCACCACGTGGTCGCATCCCATGCTCAACTCGCAGCCACCTCCGAGGGTGTAGCCATGAACGGCGCCGACCACCGGTTTTTCAAACTGGCGGAGCGAGCTGGTGGCTTTCTGAAACTTTCGGATGCTCAGATCCACCTCATCCCATTCCTGATTTTGGATCTGCGTGGTCATCAGCAGGAGATTTGCTCCGGCAGAGAAATGCGCCCCCTGATTTCCGATCACCAGCCCCAGGAAATTCTTGCGCACTTCTTCCACCGAGTCGCGCAACATCCCCAGTTGATCCCCCCCGAGCACGTTCATCTTTACGTGCACTTCGAAGCAGGCGACACCGTCCCCCAGGTCAACCAGGCTGGCTCCGGGATGGTTTAGGATGACCTTGTTTCCCAGATGAAGACGCGGCAGATGGATGGCCTTGGGAGATTCCATCACCTCCACCGCAGTTCGCTTAAGAGGCGAGAAAACGAGCCGACGCGTGCCCTGCGGTTGGTAGAATTTCTTTTGTCCACAAGCCAATAGATCGCTTACCAACGCAGGCACAGCACGTCCCTCGGACTCGAGGCGCTTCACCGTGCCCTCAACGCCCAGCGCGTCCCAAATCTCAAAGGGACCCAACTCCCAATTGTAGCCCCAACGCATCGCGTCATCCACGGTCGCCACCTCGTCGGCGATTTCGGGAATGCGATTCGCCGCGTAACAAATCATGGCACTGAAATGTTTCCACGCAAAACGGCCAGCGGCGTCCTGAGCCTGGCAAAGACCGGCAAGACGCTCCCCAGTTTGTGGGACGTCACGAGCCATCTCAAGGGAGGGAAACGCAGGCTTCTTACGCGGACCGTACGCGAGCGATTTGTAGTCGAGCGTGTGGATCTCTCGTCCCTTGTCAGTCTTGATCCGCTGATAGAATCCTTGTCCTTTTTTCTCACCCCACCAGCCGCGCTTGACCATCTCGTCGATGAACTCTGGCTGGCGAAACAAGGCAACCTCTTCGGGATCCTTGAAAAGTCCTTGAAGGTTTCGATTCATCTGCGCCATCAGATCGATGCCTACGATGTCCCCCAGGCGGAACATCGCGCTCTTCGGCCGCCCGCTGGCGGGTCCGAGAATCGCGTCGACGTCATCGATCGAAAGACCCTCCTCGATCATCAGCCAAAGCGCCTTCTGCATGTCATAGCATCCAATGCGATTGGCCACGAAACCCGGGGTATCCTTTCCAAACACGATTCCCTTGCCCAGCACAGCCTCGCCCCATTCCGCGAATCGGTGCATGGCTTTCGACTCGGTATCACGATTCGGGATCAGCTCGAGCAATCGCATGTATCGCGGGGGATTGAAAAAATGAGTCGCGAAGAACCTACGGCGATATTCGAGCGGCAACCCCTGGGTCATTCCATCAATCGACAGCCCCGAGGTATTGGTGGTGACCACCGCGTCAGGGCGCGCCAAGGCAGCGATTTTCTGATGAATGGCCCGCTTCAGATCCATCCGCTCGAGCACCGCCTCGATCACCCAGTCCGCCTCGCTGATTTCCGAAAGATTGTCCTCAACATTGCCGATTCGAATCAGGTCCGCGGCCTCGGGGACGAAGAGGGGCGACGGCGAGAGTTTCCGCATGCGATCGAACAATCCCTTGGTGATTCGATTGCGAACCGGAGGCGATTGCAGGCCCAAACCCCGGAGCTGCTCCTCCGGGGTGAGCTCGGTGGGGACGATGTCCATGAGCAGCACTGGGATTCCGATATTGGCGAGATGGGCGGCGATCTGAGATCCCATGGTTCCCGCGCCGATGACCGCAGCTTTCTTGATCGTTAGCATGATGCAAAATCGAATTTGGAATTCAGTTCAGGCCCCGTTGCGAAGCTCACGACGAAGATACTTTCCCACACCCGACTTGGGAAGGGAGTCGCGAAATTCAACCATTCGGGGAACTTTGTAGGAGGCCATCCGCTCGCGACAAAACGCCACGAGTTCCTCCTGCGTCACGGGAGTCTCTGGCTTGGTGACGACGAAAGCCTTTACGGTTTCTCCGCGATACGGACAAGGCATGCCGATGACAACGGCCTCCTTCACTGAGGGATGTTCAAAGAGCACCTCCTCCACCTCACGCGGGTACACGTTGTAGCCGCCGGCGATGATCAGATCCTTTTTGCGGTCGACAATGTAGTAGAACCCCTCCGCATCGCGTGTGGCGACATCCCCGGTGTGGAGCCATCCGCCTCGCAATACCTGTGCCGTCTCTTGAGGCTTGTTCCAATAGCCCTTCATCACCTGGGGACCTCGAATAAGGAGCTCCCCCGCTTCACCCTCGGGAACATCCCGCTCCCCCTGCTCCAAGTCCACGATCCGAGCCTGTGTTCCAGGGATGAGCACACCGATACTGCCCGCGCGCGCGCCGGAGATGGGATTGATGTGAGTCACCGGCGAGGCCTCGGTGAGTCCGTAGCCTTCCAGCAACTTGCCACCGCTGAGCGCCTCAAACGTCTCTCTCACCTGAAGCGGCAGCGGTGCGCCTCCGCTCATGCAAATACGCAACGACTTGAATCCGTAGGAGCGAATATTCGGAGCGTTGTTGAACGCGACGTACATGGTGGGAACGCCATGAAAAATAGTCGGCCGGTACTTTTTCACCACCCCAAGCACCGCCTTGAGTTCAAACCGCGGAAGTAGGATCACCGTGCCAGCACAGTGGATGGACGAGATCATCACGCAGGTCGTGGCGTAGATGTGAAAGAGAGGCAGCGCCCCTACGAAGGTCTCAGCAACATTGCGTCCCTCGGTGAGCCAACCGCAGGTTTGCTGAGCATTGGACACCAAATTGTGATGCGTCAGCATGGCCCCCTTGGAAGTACCAGTGGTGCCTCCGGTGTATTGGAGGCAGGCGACGTCCGCAGGACGCGTGCGAGCGGGTGTCGGCTTTCTGCCCGTCCGGAGAAGATCAATCCATTCCAGGCTACCGTCCGCCTTGGGGGCAAGTTTGGATTGGGTGCGAAGCAGGCGAAGCAGTTTGGGATAGGAACGTGAGCGATACGTCTGAACGTCCGACCAAACCACGAACTCAAGTGCGGGACAAGTGGGGAGGGCTCCATGAACCGTCGCGGCGAGCGAGCGATCCGCGATCACGACCCTGGCGCCGGCATCGATCCATTGGTGACATGCCTCTCGCGAGGTGTAGATCGGGCTGGTAGCGGTCACCACCCCGCCCGCGCGCAGGATCCCGAAGTAGGCGATCAGGAACTGCGGGCAGTTCTGCATCAAGAGGGCCACTCGCTCCCCTCGTCGCAATGCGAGAGCCTGCAAGCCCGCAGCAAGACGCTCGGCTTGGTCCAGAAGCGTGGAGTAGGAGATTCTGGTGCCGGAAAAGATCATCGCCGCCTTCCGCCCACTCCTTGTGGCGGTCTTGGCGAGCAGCTCGGTCAAGGTAATCCTGGGATGCTTCATGAGCCCATCACCCGGGGTCCCAGCTCGCACAGAGACCTGAAGAGCAAGGACCAGTGGTGCTGAACCCATATAGACTGCGCCCCCCTGTCGCAGGCAAGGCTTTTCCAAAAAGCCACCGGGAGAGAGGTAAGCGGGCCAGGCTGGATCGGCGCTGTCCGTCGCGCGAGGACCCGAGACCCGCAACGATTTCGCTGATCTGCCGCAAGCGTTCCTTCACGGGGCCTGCGCACTCTCATTTGGATCCCGGTCTATCGCTCTCAAAAAAACCCGGGTGCAATTAAAAGTGGGTGAGATCTGGATCCTTGGAGAAAGCCTGAATGGGTCGCTGCGTGAGAGGGCCGCCCACTTCAGCGGCCGCGATGTCCC
>JAYTTC010000468.1:0-5165 GCA_043745255.1 Verrucomicrobiales bacterium | reverse complement strand
TCCTCCTTTCCACCAGCTTCGCCCAAGACAAGCCACCGGCTCCTGCTCCAGCGAAGCTCGTTGAAAAATCGTTCGAACCCAGCGCTAGCCACAAGTTGGAGATTGAGAAGATGCTCGCGCTCCTCAAGACCGGTGCAAGCTACGAGCGGGGGATGCTCGTGGGATTCGAAACGGCCACCGGCCTGGACACCGAACAGTTCCAACTCCTACCCGCGGAGCAACGCGCGAAAATCACCTCGTCGACCGACAAGGCCAAAAAATACATGCTCTCCGAGATGGGCTGGCCGAAGGTGAAGGACTCTATTGTGAGTCTGTACGCCAAGACCTTCTCGGAGGTCGAAGCGCGCTCGATCAACAAACTGATCGACTCCGAAGCGGGTCGGCTGCTCATGACGCGCCAACTGGACATGCTTCCCGATATGATGCGGGTGGGCCAAGCGAAGAGCCAGGAGATGATGCCCGGTCTCATGAAGATTTTGCAGGAAGGGATGGGCAAGGAGTAGCCCGGGACTTCAATCCTGCCCCATGAAACGACGCCAGTTCATCCGCTCGATCGGCACGGCGGCAGTCGCTACCGCGCTTCTCCCTAGGAGAAGCTCGGCTCGTTCGCTGTCTGAGAGAGCCCTAGAACGTCGCGGCAAGACGCTCCTCAAAACGGACCTGGTGATTCTTGGGGGAGGACTGGGGGGATGCGCCGCAGCCCTCGCCGCTCTTCGTGCGGGGCTGAAGGTGGTCATGACCGAAGAGACGGATTGGGTGGGAGGACAACTGACTCAGCAGGGGGTGCCACCGGATGAGAACCGATGGATTGAAACCCACGGATGCACGCGCAGCTATCGCAGTCTTCGCAACGGGATTCGGGACTACTATCGCCATCATTATCCACTCACTTCGGAAGCGGCTGGACGCGATCGATTCAACCCAGGCGACGGGTTCGTGTCCCGAGTCTGCCACGAGCCTCGCGTCGCGCTGGCGGTGATCGAGTCGATGCTCCTTCCTTTTCAGGCGAGCCAGCAGCTGAGCCTTCTGCTGGAGCACTCCATCCTCTCGGCGGGGGTCGACTTGGATACGGTGCGCGCGGTGCTATGCCAAAGCCACCGCACCGGCAATAAGATCGAGTTACAAGCCCCTTACTTTCTCGACGCCACCGAACTGGGCGATGTGTTGCCGCTGGCGGGGGTCGAGCATGTCATCGGAGCAGAGAGTCGCCAGACCCACGGCGAAATCCACGCGCCCGAGGCGGCGCAACCCACCAACCAGCAGGCCTTCACCGTTTGCTTTGCGATGGACCACGTCGCCGGTGAGGATCACCGCATCGATCGTCCCTTGGAGTATGGCTTCTGGCGGAACTACCAGCCCCGACTCGAGGCCGCCTGGCCAGGTAAGTTGGTAAGCCTCGTCACCTGTCATCCTCAAACTCTAAAACCGCGGCTCATGGGTTTCAACCCAACGCAGGATGGTACGGGAGACGCACCGAATCTCTGGTGCTATCGGCGAATCGCGCGACAGGCGAACTTCCGGCCGGGGGCGTATCCCGGGGACATTACACTGGTGAACTGGCCGCAGAACGACTACTGGCTGGGGAACCTCACGGGAGTGAGCGAGAGCAGTGCGGCGCATCATCTCAAACGGGCGAAGCAGCTCAATCTCTCCCTGCTTTACTGGCTGCAGACTGAAGTCCCGCGACCCGACGGGGGGAATGGATGGCCGGGACTACGATTGCGCGGGGACGTGCTTGGGACTGAAGACGGTTTCGCCAAGTATCCCTATATCCGGGAGTCGCGACGGATTCGGGCGGAGTTCACCATTACGGAAGCGCATTGTGGTCGCGAGGCGCGCGCGAAGCTTACCGGACAGCCTGAAGCCAGCGTCGGTGCGGAGAGCTACTTCGACACCGTCGGGATCGGCCATTACAATATCGATCTCCATCCCAGCAGCCTCGGCAACAACTACGTGGACATCCCCTCGCTCCCGTTTCAAATTCCGTTGGGAGCATTGTTACCCGTGCGGGTGAAGAACCTCCTTCCTGCCTCAAAGAATCTCGGCACTACCCATATCACGAATGGATGCTATCGACTTCATCCGGTGGAATGGAACATCGGCGAAGCGGCGGGTGCGCTGGTCGCCTTCGCATTAAAGAAACGCTCCTCTCCGCACGCCATACGCGAAGATTCGGGCCTGCTCTCGGAGTTTCAAACTTATCTCCGCCAAGAGGGAGTGGAAACACATTGGCCTGCTTAGCAGCCGTCCTGGCTACTCACACATCGTTGATGAAATCTTCACTGACTTTCTCGTTGTTTCTCGGTGGCTCGCTGCTACTGGGATTCAGTTCTCATGCCGCCGAGAAGAGAACTCCAAAAAGCTTTACCGTCATCGTGGGAGCTGGCCCGCTGACCCGGAGCAACACCGTGGCTTCGGTGGAACTGCAGGGCGCGTTGACGCAAGCTCGCTGGCTCAAATCGCAGGACGGAAAGCGAACCGCGCTCCAGGTAGACTCGAGCGGCCGGGGGTGGTTCCTCATTCCACGGCTTGCGGCCGGAGCGACCCAATCGTATGAGCTCGATCTCAAGAGGAAGCCCTCCTCCGGCCGACCCGATTGCGAGCTAGAATTCTCAGCCGGTGAACTTCAGTTGAGCGTCCGACGACATCCGGCGTTCACCTACCATCACGAAGCCGCCGATCTTCCGCGTCCGGACATCCAGCCAATCTACAAGCGAGGAGGGTATATCCATCCATTGTTCAGCCCCTCCGGGCTCCAGATCACCGACGATTACTCCACCAATCACACACACCACCACGGCATCTGGTCGGCCTGGACGAAAACCGTGTTCGAGGGCAGGCATCCCGACTTTTGGAACATGGGCGACGGCAAGGGCACTGTCATCCCGGTAACGCTGGAAGAGTCCTGGGACGGACCGGTCCATTGCGGCTTTCGCTCGCGACTTCGCTACTATGACTTGTCCACCACACCCCGACGCGCAGCTTTGGAAGAAACCTGGGAAGCCCGCCTCTATGGGGTTGGGGGCAGGAAGGCTGGCTATTTTCTCTTCGATCTCGATATTCGCCAGACCGCCACAGCCTCGCCGCTTGAGCTGCTGACCTATCTCTACGGCGGGCTGGGCTTCCGTGGCAATGAAGAGTGGAACGGGGCCTCGAACACCGTGTTTCTGACCTCCGAGGGGATCACGGATCGGATCAAGGCCCACGCCACTCATCCGCGCTGGTGCTATATCGGCGGCAAGGTGGAGGGCAAACAGACCGGCGTGGCGATCCTGTGTCACGGGGACAGCTTCCGTGCGCCCCAGCCGGTGCGGGTTCATCCCAGCGAACCTTTCTTCTGCTACGCGCCGCCTCAGGCTGGGGATTTTCAAATCACTCGCGAGAAACCCTACGCAGCGCGCTATCGATTCGTCACCTTCGACGGCCAACCGAATGCAGATCGACTCAACGAAATCTGGGAGGATTACAACCGCCCGGTCTCGACCGAAGTAAAAACCCTCTACTGACGGGGCTTCTCTGTAATCGCGTTGATGCTGCCCACCTGGGCGATCTTGGCGGCATCAATCACTTTGATCACTTCTCCGAAGGGGGCGTTCTTGTCGGCCTTGATCGCCACGTTCAGCTTGGGATTCAACCGCGCCGCGGCGATCAGCTCGTTCTGCAATCGATCGAAGGTGACCGGCTTGTTCTCGATCCAGAAAAATGGAAAATTGGTCGCCACCTGAACCATGAAAGGTTTGGCATCCTGAGAAGAGCCCTGTTTGGCTTCCTTCGACTCCGGGAGCGCAAGCTTCAGGGAGGCCTCGCGATTCTTGAAGTGGGTGGTGACCATCAAAAAGATCAGGACCACGATCAACACATCGATCAGCGATACGATGATGACGGAGGGGGCGGCTTTCCGTTTTTCTCGGCCGAAACGCATAGACGTTATTTGTTAGGAAAATTCTTCCGCAGAAACTCATCGCACAACCCTTCCATCTCCACGGTATAGGTTTCCACTTGGCGAGAGTAAAAGCTCCAAGCGATGAGCGCAGGGATGGCGATGATCAGTCCTCCGAAGGTGGCGCGCAGCGCGAGGGCAATGCCTCGGGCGAAGTCCGCGTTCTCATTGTTCGCCATCCCCTTCATGCTGCCGAAGAGCTCGATCAAGCCATAAACAGTACCAACCAGACCCAGCAGCGGAGCCACGCCGACCAGAATTTCGAGAATGAAGAGATTTCGCTCCAACCGCGCGACCTCATGGCGCGCGCGGGTCTGAACGAACTCGACGACTTGAGTGCGCGGCCAGTCGAGGTGATCCGCGGCGACGAGAATCAAACGGCTCAACGAGGAGGGATGCTTCATGCAGAGCGCTCGCACCTCATCGACCGTCAACTTGCCAAGAACCCTCGCGAGTGGACCCGGGATCACCCGGTCACGCTGGAGCGAGATTCCGCGTTCGATGATGATGGTTACCCCAAGGACCGAAGCGGAGGCTAACGCCAGAAGGAACAGTATTTCCATAAATTCGCTAGTAGTAGAAAAAGGTGATGGTCACGGGACGCACATTGCCTCCCACGGTTTGATGCATATGAGACGGCCATTTCGGATACGGCGATGGATCGGTAACTGCGCGCTGGCAAAGCAGCGAGAGCGCCTCGCCCACCTCAGTCTCGCGAACCGCCAGATCCGTGATGCGGCCGTCATACATCAAATTGAATTGCAGCACCACTTTTCCGCTGCGTGGCGTGGCGGTGGTGTTGTCGATGAGCTCATACCAGCGAGCTTGAATCGCTTGGATCAGAGTGGAGTCGTACTCACCGAACGGAGTGGCCTTTGCATCGACGGAGAGTTTGCCCGGGCGATGCACCCCGCCGTCCTGTTTCATTTTCTCCCCAACCAGGCCAGCTTGCTGACGGGCTGCCGCAAGGGAACGAGGTCGGGGCTTGGGGCCGGTATCGAGCGTGGGGGATTCTTTTTCCTTGGTCTCGGCACGCTCGGTCTTCTCCAATGGCTCCGTTTTATCAGGTTTCTGGATGGGGTTCTCAGGCACGCGTTTCTCAGCCTCGAGCGGTTTGGCTTGCTCGGTATTTCCAGCAGGAGGTGTTTCCTTGGGCGGAGCGGGCTGCAAGGTCATCTCCGGTTTGGGTGGGGGCGGAGTTGGGCGCGGAGCGGCAGGCGGCGGG
>JAYTTC010000467.1:0-5167 GCA_043745255.1 Verrucomicrobiales bacterium | reverse complement strand
GTGTCGCGAGCTCGGGCACCACACCGCCATACTCCGCATGCAGTCGAGTCTGGGATGCCACCACATTGGACATCACCCGCCCATTGCGGACGACTGCGGCACTGCTCTCATCGCATGAACTTTCGATCGCCAACAAAATCACTCGAACAGCATGCCTTGCTCATTTTAGATTGGAAGACATGGAATCTGGATGACTCCCCGCTGCAAATCGTAACTCTGGAGATCAAAACGAGAATTGCTGAGGGCCAAAGGCCCGATCTATCGGCGCGGGTGATAGGACGGGCCTTCAGCCCTCAAAGTTTTTTTGCGGCGTTCTCCTGGGCCGATGGCCCAGGCTGAGATGGGGCGCGCCGTTGGCGCTGAAGTCCGATGGGCCAATGGCCATCCCGGCCTGTGCCCCTCTTCGTTGCCTTCTTTATCTTCTGTAAAAGATCGGGGGCCTGTTCCGGTTTGAGGGGGTTCAGGAGTCTCGACAACATTATCTGTGACAGAAATATCCGACCGCCTGTTGTTATTTGCGATTTTGGATTTGCGATCATCTACTCCGGCAGTGGTTTTCCCCGAGTTTCCGGCGCGAACCAGATCAGCACTGCTCCCACAAAATAGATCATCACGATGGCCCCACCCGCGGCGGCATAGCTGTTGTCGAACCAGTGCAGTATCGACCCCATCTGCCAGGCTCCGATCGCGGCAAAGATGCGACCGAAATTGAAAGCAAACCCCTGGCCTGTCGCGCGAACCCGGGTCGGGAAGAGTTCAGGGAGATAGAGCGGAAGCCACCCGTAAAACGCCGCGCTGAACAGGCCGACCCATCCTACCAGCATCAGAAACCCGAGATCGAAGGTATGGTAAAACCGAAACAACACGCTGGCGGACGCAAAGGCCAGCAGGCAAAGCGCGCAATACACCGGACGTCGCCCCATGCGCTCTGCCACCAGCGGGGCAATGACGCATCCGATGATCGCGCCCGCCGCGGACCAGATCTGAGTATATCCCTTTGCCTGCGGCACCTGCCCGCCGGTCATCTGATCCGCCCACAAGGTCAGCCACTGCACGGATCCCCAAGTCACAATCAGGGGAATGGCGGAGAAAACGATTGCGAAACAAGTTCGCCGCAGCAGCGGAGGAGTAAAGATCTCCCGCAAAGGATTTGAAGGACCTTTCTGAACCGCCGCCTTCCATCGTTCCGACTCGGGAACAAACAATCGCAGAAAAAAAGTGAGCAGGGCCGGACCCGCACCCACCATCATCACCCAGCGCCAGGAATCGCGCGTGATGGGAAAGAAGATCGCGATCATTCCGATGACGACATAGCCGAGATTGCCCGCCGCCCCAATCAAGCCGGCCATCAAGGGACGCTTCCCCTCCGGCCAAGTCTCCATCAAGAGAGCCACTCCGAGGGCCCATTCTCCGCCCATCCCCAGGGCCGCGACGAATCGGAACGCGGCAAGATGCCAGGGCTCGGACGCGAAATAGCAGAGACCCGTGAACAGCGAATAGCACAGGATGCTCCAGGTCATGGCTCGAACGCGGCCGACCCGATCTCCCAGCCAACCAAACACGACTCCCCCCACACTGGCACCGAGCAGAAACAGCGCGGTGACGATCCCCATCCAGTGTTGAACATAGCCTTCCTGCACGAGACCCGAAGCGATCTGCATCTGCTGCAGCGCCGGACGGGCCACCAGGGGAAAAATACCCATCTCCATGCCGTCAAACATCCAGCCGAGAAACGCGGCAAGGAAGACTTTCCACTGACCCGAACGTGACGGTTCACGGTTGTGCATGAGCATGCGAATTGACCGCAGCGGGATACGGCAAACCTGCCACCCGCGCAAGAACTACCCACTCGGGGTCGGGACCCGAACGGCTGCCTTTTTAGATCAGGCCGTTGACTTGCGATCGATGTTCCACTATCTCCTCTCCCGGTTGCCGATTGGATTTCTGCGGTGATAGATCAGAAAATGGGTTCCAAGTGGAGGAGGGTCTTGCCCGAAGCGGCTGGTTCGCAGACTCTCTTACCCTGTACCGAGAATCATCTGCTACCGAATGGGATCGCCGCGACCCGATGTCGACGGAGATGCCCGCAGGGTTGACGGAAAACGGCAACCGAGAACGATCGTCAGCAAACGAATACTGAACTGCCTGAAATTTTATGCCTCCCAAGACTGCCGAGAAGAGTTTCCCCACCGTTGAACTCAAAGCCGACCGACCTGAGAAAATGGATCTCGCCGGAAAGCCAGAAAAAGCCGAGAAGGCTGAGAAGACTGAAAAAGTGGAGCCTGCGGTGAAAGGACTTTCCGTGGCTCGGCAACGAGACCTGGACGCCGCTATCGCCTCGATTACCAAGTCCTTTGGGGAAGGGGCCATCATGCGACTGGGAGACGCCGGTGCGAAGATGAAGATCGATGTGATTCCCACGGGCGCACTCTCGGTCGACCTGGCTTTAGGGGCAGGCGGATTGCCGCGCGGCCGCATCGTGGAAATCTACGGACCGGAATCCTCGGGCAAGACCACCCTCATGCTGCATGTCATCGCGAACGCCCAGAAAGCCGGAGGACTTGCGGCATTCATTGATGCTGAGCACGCGCTAGATCCTCAGTATGCGCGCAAGCTAGGAGTAAATATTGATGAGTTGCTCATCTCCCAGCCCGACAGCGGCGAAGAGGCGCTCACCATCTGCGAGACACTCGCCCGCTCGAACGCGCTCGATGTCATTGTTATTGATTCCGTGGCGGCGCTGGTGCCGAAGGCCGAGTTGGAAGGCGAAATGGGAATGGCCACCATGGGCATGCAAGCGCGATTGATGAGCCAGGCTCTCCGCAAGCTCACCGCTATTCTCAGCAAGGCCAAGACGCTTTGCGTGTTCACCAACCAACTGCGTGAAAAGGTGGGCGTTATGTTCGGAAGTCCCGAAACGACTACCGGCGGTAAAGCACTGAAATTTTACGCAAGCGTCCGCCTTGATATTCGTCGCCGAGACGCCATCAAGGATGCTGCGGGTAATGTCATCGGAAATCAGGTGCGAGTGAAAGTGGTGAAGAACAAGATCGCGCCCCCATTCGTTGAAGCTGAGTTTGAAATCCTTTTCAACCACGGCATCAACAAAGAAGGCAGCCTCCTCGACGTGGGGATCGCCAACGGGGTGGTGGACAAGAAAGGAGCCTGGCTCCAGTTCCAAGGGGAATTGATCGGGCAGGGCAAAGACGCAGCTCGGCAAGCCCTGATCGAGAAACCTGAACTCGGAAAGAAGATTTTTGACGCCATCATGGCCAAACGCCTTCCGTCGGCCCCTCCCGCCGCGCAGCCTTAGGGATGGTGCAAAAATAAATTCCTGGATGGATCGGGCCTTCAGCCCTCTAGCGTATCGGTGAACCCTGCACCTTGGGCGTTGCCCAAGGCTGGGATGGAACGGGCCTTTGGCCCTGACCGATTCCCGTTTTGATCCCGGGCCCTCTTCGTTGCGTGGGTTGTCTTCTGTAGTGTGGACTGTATCGGCCCATCCCCGCTCCCTCCTCAAGGAAACCCTCAGCCGATTGGCTTTTTTTTCGCAGGATAAATATCTAGCAGCCTTTAGTGCTCTTCCCCTCCGAACGTAAGTCCTCTGGGGAAAACCCCGACAGGCTGCAAGAGGTGAATTTTCTCACCGCTTTGGCCGACTTTTGGCTATGTTCTGAGCGTGATACGGATTGGCTCAACTCTCAGACGTTCCCGGAAAGCTGAAGCGGGTGATGCCCGCTGGTGGTTGTTGGGCGTGCTGGCGCTGTCGTTGCTGGGCTGGCTCTGGTTTCGCCCGAGCGCTCCCCTGCGCTCCGCCGAGGAGCTGCTGGCTCCAGCTTCTCCAGCCTCCGCCGCCAGTGCAGACCACCCCTCGCAGGTCGAAACTGCCAAGAAGCCAACGCGTTTAACGAACCCCTCCGCAGAGTTCACTCCACGACAGCCAATGGATCTCACGCCCGGTGCGGTCACGCCGTTGGGTCCGGTGGTGGTTCGCTCCAACCTCGTTACCAGCATCTCTGGGGTCTCCAGCAATCTTCCTGTGCAGAGCGCTCTTTCGAACTCTGCCCAGACCTCCACTTCGTTTCAGGAAACTCTGGAAGCGCAGCTCACGCTCGCTCGCCTCGGTTTTTCATCCGGGTCACTCGATGGCAAACTCGGCGCTCAGACACGTGCCGCGATCCGCGCATTCCAGGAACGAGAGCGACTGAACCCTTCCGGCACCCTCGATGCCGCCACTCGCGAGAAACTGACCTCGTCGGGGGAGTTGTTCAGCCGCTACGTCGTCACTGTGGAAGATCTTCAACGCCTGCATCCGCTGGGGAAAACTTGGCTGGAGAAGTCGGAGCAGAACCGCATGGAATACGAAACCATCCTGGAGCTGGTTTCCGAGAAAGCTCAGTCCCATCCGGCCCTCGTTCGAACCCTTAACCCAGAAGTGGATTGGGACCACGTCAGCGTCGGCACTCCGGTAGTGATCCCCAATCCCGAACGCCCCCCTCTCAGCGGACGCGCCGCCTTCCTTCGGATCACCCTGGCGGCTAAAACGCTTCAGGCATTTGATGCCGATTCTAAAATGATGCTCCACTGCCCGTGCAGCATCGCGAAGGACAAGGAAAAGCGTCCCGTAGGGGATCTCCATGTCGAAAAGATTGCCCCAAATCCCAACTACACCTTCAATCCGGATGTATTTCCCGAATCGGAAGAAGCACGACAGCTGAAACGGAAACTCATCCTCCAGCCTGGCCCTAATAATCCCGTAGGAGTCGCTTGGATCAGCTTAGACCGTCCCGGATACGGCATTCACGGGACGCCCGGGCCTGAGCAGGTGGGACGAACCGAGTCACATGGTTGTTTCCGTCTCGCGAACTGGAACGCGGAGCTCCTGGTGAAGTTGGTTTGGGTGGGAATGCCGGTCCAGGTCGAACCGTGACTTCGCGTCGCTCAACGGACCTCTCCTCGGGTGTGATTAAAAGTGGGTGAGAATGGAGTCTCGCCTATTCGAAGAGGTGGGACGGGGATGGGCCGAGGGGATGGGCCGATACGGCCCACGCTACAGAACTACAGTCCGTCTTCTGTAGTGTCGTCCGTATCGGACGATCGGGGCGGGGGATGGGCCGATACGGCCCACGCTAGTGCGTCTGTGATGCAAATGAAACTAACAGGTGAA
>JAYTTC010000466.1:0-5169 GCA_043745255.1 Verrucomicrobiales bacterium | reverse complement strand
GTCAGCGTCACCGTCCAGGCATTGCTCCAATCGCTTCTAGCCGACAGATCCGGTCGGGCCTGGATCTGGTAGGTCGCCCCCTTCGCGCCCTCCATCCTGAGTCGTCCCTGCGCAGTCACCCCCAACGCCAGCAGCGGCCGATAGCTCACCCCGAGCACATGGGTCTGGCCGGCAATCAATCCCACGGTCCGGGGCGCCGGGGTCACATAGCCGTCCACAGGCATGAAACTGACCTGATACTCGCAGGGCAGCAGATCCAGCGTTGTGCCCGAGGTCCATGTGCTGGTTTGCCCCGAGATCGACCATCGCCCTTCGCTCGTCACCCGGCCCGACGGTGAGAGAGTCACCTGCAGGCCCGAGTCCTGCGTCGGGCGATACAACGCCACTACTCGGTTGGTCTTCCGATCGGTCAGGTTCACGATCGCCTGGCCGAGGCGAGATACCCACTGGGTCCACCCCGGGCCGCAGGTTCCCAGAAGTACAACGCAGCCACATCCCAAAGCCGGGACTCGGGACTCGATTGACCCGGGAGATAATCCCCGGACTGCAGAGCGCCGCGCCGCGGCATAGCCGGAGAGCATCTGCGCTCCCCGGAGACGGATCGGCTTGGGATAGGTGAACATTCGTGGGCACGGTTGCTTGGGCCGCCGACAGCAAGCAGGAACCCGCAGAACATCTGCGCCGCGATCCGTAACTCACTCGTCGCAGCTATGGGACTTTTTCAAGGAATCGGCAATCTACTCAAAACAGCGCCCGGCTCCACGTCCACAGATCAACTCACAGCGATACAGGATTCGCTCCAGTTAGGGTCCGCGTTCGATACCCATGCATTCTGCTTCCGGGTGGAATCGCTTGAGGGTCGAGTTCTCATTGTCGGTATCGAAGGCACAGTGGGAGATCTTCTGATTTTTCAGGAATTGGATGAGGTTTTTCATGAGTCAGTAGGGTCTGCGAGTTCGATGTTGGCGATTCGGGGACTTTCGGAATTGCTGAGCTGGAGCTGGACTCTGCGCCGACCGACGGCAGCCCGGGAGCGATGGAGGGAGTCACGGCCGTGACAAGCGCTGAGCCGTGAGCGGGTGCGCGGCTCCTCGCTCAACTCTTCGTGACAGAACCGGGCGATCGCGGAGCGGCACGTGGGCAGGGAATGTTGCGTGAGCAACTCCGCGATGGTCGCGTAGGAGACACCTTTGCGCCGAAGCTCTGCGCAGTGAATTCCGGAGTGGAATGGCACTGATCGAAGAAGGAATCCCGGCGCAGAGTGAGATCGGGATCTGTGAGGGTGTGGGATGTGGACCGTTGAAAGTAAGCCCATCTTCAGGCTCGAGATGACAAAGCAACTTCTTCAGAACGGTGACCGCTGCCTCAGCTTCTCGTGGTATCGGTGAACTCATGGGGCGAGTTCAGCAGAAATTCAGAACCCACGTGCGTTTCCCATACGCGAAATGAATTGGGTCAAAGTAAGTCAGCATCCAAGGGGGTTCTCGGACAACGCTCAGTTGGGATGTGTGATCCTTGGAGCCACGATGAATTGACCGAGATTCGTTCCCATTACGAAAGACGCCCCAGCTAAAGACCCCAGCATGTGGACGACATTGAGCACAGCGAGGTCTGGCACCTAGGCCGAGTAGACTATAGACCTCCCCGCAGACTCTCGCTCTGTTAGAAAAACTCAACCGGAGGCTCAGAGCAAGAAAGGGAACACTGCTGTAACCAGTTGATTGAAAGTGGAGCCAACTGCCGGGATTGAACCGGCGACCCACGGTTTACAAAACCGTTGCTCTGCCGCTGAGCTAAGCTGGCCAAACCCACCTGATCGACACGGTGTATATCGGAAGGCCACGCGCTATTGGCAAGAGAATTCTAATTCGCGGGTCCCTCGTTTTCAGCAAACGGCCGCTCGCACCCTCTCCGTCCCCTCTTCCAAGGCTCGTCGGAGATGGCGTCACGCGACGCATGTGTCTCTCTGCTCAGCGCATACGTGAGATTGGATACGGCCAAGAAACTCAACGTCCAAACACGCGACTCATCCCTCCTCAAACTCTCGATTCGAAGCGCGCTGTTCGCGTCATTCGGATCCGTGCCGGCACATTACTCCTGAAGATTCATGATGGCATCGCCATCGGAATCCAGCTGAGCGTCGGCGCTATCCTCAGGATTCAGGCCGTTGGCTGTGTCTCCCACGCGTCCGGCAATAGGGCAATCGTGGCCGTCGCGCTGCTCACGCCCAGCAGCGAATTCGCCGCATTCCTCACCAGCACATAATAGGCACCGGCCTGAGCGCTTCGCACATTCGTCAGGGTGAGAAAGGAAATCCCGCTGGTTTGCGTGGCGGTGATCAATATGGTCGATCCGCGCCTCCATTCGAAGGTGAAGGGCTCGGGGCTGCCGCGGACGACCGCGCTCAGAGTGACCGTGTCGCCGGGCTGCACCTCCTGCGTGGCCGAACTGATCTGAGCATCTGGCTCGCTCAGTTCCCTGCACGCTCGAACCTGGCGAACACGTCGCTCACGTTGGTCAACCGAGCCGGATTGGATTCCCTGCCCTCACTTCTTCAATCGCTCCGCGATTTCTCCCATCGCCTGTCTGAGCAGCGTTATTCCAGGCTCCATGCGATGCCAAGGCGATGCGCCCGAGGGATGCGGCAGGGGGATGACCTCGAATCGGGCTGACCCACGCTTGGCTTCAAATACTCGACCAATACAGGTATCCAACCGCTCCACTTCGATGAACTGCGAGATGGCCAGCTTCCCCACCGGAATCACCAGTTTCGGTTGGAGAATCTCTATCTCCCGCAGCATCCAGTGAGAGCAAGCCGCGATCTCGGAGTCCGCTGGGACGCGATCCCCACCGGTCCTTTTTTTTCCCGGAAAACACCGACAGACAGCCGCGAAGTAGATCCGCTGGCGAACCTGCTCCTCGGTCCACCCCAATGCAGCCTCGAACCAACGAAACAGAGTGCGGCCGGCGGTCCAGGCAAAAGGACGTCCCAACTTCGGTTCCTTGTCCCCTGGGGCCTGCCCCACCAACATCACGCGACTCACCACCGGCCCTCCGCTCACCACCGGCTTCAGCATCGCCGGACAGCGATCGCATCGCAGCAGGTCTTCAACATGACGGTCGAGCTGTGTTTGAATCTTAGGTAAAGCCATGAGAACTCTGCCCGAAATACGGGCACGGCCCCCAGACCGCAATCTTAAACATGAGCTGGATTGCTATTGGTCAAAGTGAAGACTGCCGCGACTGTTGACACGAGAGCTGGAACCTGACACTACTCGGCGCAGAAATGCATGCGCGGCTCACCGTAGACGGGCAATTTATGCCCACTGCAGTTAGCATCCCAATGCGGAACCTGTCCGCAAAGTGGTGCCTATGCCGTTCTGATGCCGCATCCCTCATCGGCACCCCAAGCACACTGTTTTGAACAATCTCTAACCGGATTCAGTCAGTGTAGCTTGCAACAGTGATACGGACCAACAACACCAAAGGACACCCATGAAGAACATTATCATCACGCTCGCGGCTATTTTCGCCGCCTCGATGCTCGTCACCAGCGCCAGTGCCGCCGAGAAAACGCTCAAGGGCGAAGGTCTCTGCGCCAAGTGCGAGCTCAAGGAAACCCCGAAGTGCCAAACTGCGATTCGCGTTGAGGAAGATGGCAAGAAGGTCGTTTACTACATCGAAGACAACGACATCAGCAAAGCCTTCCACAAGAAGGTTTGCAGCTCCATCGCCCAGGTCACCGCCAAGGGCACTGTCTCCGAGAAGGACGGCAAGAAGTGGATCAAGGTTTCGAAGCTCGAAGAGACCAAGTAAGTTTCCTTCCCAGAGAATTCTCTCTCTCATCACCCGCAGCATTCGTGCTGCGGGTTTTTTTTGTCTCTTCGAGGTCCTCTCCAGCGCCCGAATCATCGAGCCCGAGAGCTTCGACCTCAGTGCGCAATGTCGTCGGCTCGTTGAAAACGGGAGGCGACCAACGTGACCACCACCGCGGCTCCGACCAGAAGAGACGACAGCGCGTGGATATCCGGTGTGATCCCGCGCCGGACTGAGGCATGAATCAAGATCGGAAGCGTGGTGGAGCCAGGTCCGCTGGTGAAGAAGCTGATGACGAAGTCATCCAAACTGAGGGCGAAGGCAAGCAATGCCCCGGCAATCACTCCCGGCCAGAGGAGGGGCAGGGTTACAGACCAGAAGGTACGAATCGGGTTTGCGCCCAGGTCGGCCGCGGCTTCAACCCAGGACGGATCCATCCCGGCATGTCGTGCGCGGACCACCATCGCGACGAACGGGATCTGAAACGTGCAATGTGCGAGGATCATCGTCGTCATCCCGAGCTCGAGCAACCCGGTCGCCTGACGCACCCCGTGGGCAAAAAGGAGCAGCGCCACGGCCATGACGATATCGGGAACTAGCACCGGAAGTTGAATGACCGTGTCCAGCGTCCGCATTCCAACGAACTCACCCCGACTAAGGCCCAGACCTAGCAGAGTGCCCAGGAAGGTGGAGATCGTGGTGCTGACTCCCGCAAGAAGCAGTGAATTACGGAGCGCGGCCAAGGCCAGATCGTTGTTGGCCATCGCGATAAACCACTCACTCGTGATGCCGCCCCAGCGAAACCCATGACGCTCCGCGTTGAACGCCAAAATCACCACCACGACGATAGGAGCATAAAGGAAGGCGTATATCGCCAGCGCCAGGGTACCCAGCCAGAGTGGACGTACGGTATTCATGATCTGCGACGCGTGGACGATCGACTGACCCTAAAATACAATACCGCGAGCACCAGCGTGAGAGTTATCACCGCGATGGCCGATCCGAATGGCCAGTCACCGCTCGGACCGAACTGTTGCTCCACCACGTTTCCGATCAGGACGGTCTTGCCACCTCCCAGCAGATCTGGAATCAGAAACTGCCCCAGGGCAGGAATGAAGGTCAGAAGAACACCGGTGGCTAAGCCGGGTAGAATCTGCGGAAAGATCGCGTGCCTGAACAGCGACGCGCCCCGTGCGCCGAGATCTCGAGCCGCCTCCACCAAGACCCAGTCGATCTTCTCCACCGAGGCATAGACCGGAAGTGTGAGAAAAGGCAGGTAGTCACAAATCATGCCGATGAGCACTGACAGGTTTCCGGGATACAACCCCTCCCCCGCTCCCACGAGACCGAACG
>JAYTTC010000465.1:0-5171 GCA_043745255.1 Verrucomicrobiales bacterium | reverse complement strand
GAACGGCCGCATACGGTGGCGTTCAATGATGGCCTGGTGGACTATCCCGGACTCAATGTTCGAGTCAACGGTGACGTTCCTGCAGCCCGCAGCTTTCTCGCTCAGCACCCTCTCGGGCCCTATTCACTCAAGCCGTATTCCAAATATTATGTGACCTTCGCAGGCGTCTCCGGTATCCACGACGCAATCACCCGCACGCTCCCATCGCCCATCCTTCTCTATGGCTACGACTCCATGCTCGATGGTTTGCGTCTGACCTATTTGGACAACGACAACAAAGAATCCGCCACCGCGGGCCACATCAAGCTGCCGGGCCCGTCGGATTTCGAAGTCTCCTTCAGCAAGCTAAGGTTCACGCCAGGCGGGGGCCTTGCGGACGCGGAACTGCCCCCGAACTCGCCGGAAGTCACTCTGAAGTACTGGCAATGCACCCTAAAGCCGGAGCTGCTAGAGTTCACACCGCCGAGCCCCGATGCCTGCACGGGAACCAACATTTCCTACCTCACTCTGAGCGGCCGCGTCGGCCTGGGAACGATTAGCGGCACACCCGTACGTGGTTCGCTTGCATTCAAGGCAGACGGTAGCCTCATCAAACCAGAGGACAAGCTCGTGCGAGGGGTAGACTCCAGTCTGCCTATGCCACCGGGCTTCGCACTCAAGGCCCGAGGCACCCTGACCTATCCTTTTGCGGCGGCCACGCGGCTGCGTTTCAACGCTTGGGCTCCCAACCCCCAACCAGCGAACGGCTTCCTCTTCGTGGCGGGCAAGCTCAATGTGCCGTTCTTCGAAGACCTGCCAGTGCTGCTCCACCTGGAACCGGCCAACTTCTTGGCGCAGGCCCATGTGATGGGTGGCTGGAGGTCGGATCCCTCCCAGGTGGAACATGGATGGACCGATCTCGCGGGAAAAACCTTTTTCACGAGCACCGATTTCGATGCAGGGAACCGAGGCTACCCCAGCAACGTAACCGTGGCGGATTACCGCGCGGGATTGCCTGATCAAACCTATCGCCCACACGTCCGCAAGGATTGGCTGCGAATCGTGAATCTGGAGTTTCCCGTTCAGTGGAATGCAGTCTCCCGCGAGTTCCTCCCGGCGGGGAATCAGAACTTAGACCTCCTTGTCCTGGAGGCTCAGGGCCAGGTTAAAGGATTAGATGCAGTGGGCGCGGAGATCGAATTCGGTGCCCGCTTCGTCGGCCTGCCGAATCTGAACTCGCAAGGCTTTGCGCGCGCTTTGACCGATGCGGGAAGCCTCCTGCCAGACAGTCCGGAAAAGAAGCTCGCCAATGCCCTGACGAGAGCCCTCTCCACCGCCATTAGCCAACCGCTCATCCGCGCCGGCACCGAGGCTCTCGATCATCTGCTCGATGACAGCCTGGCCAATCTATTGGATACCCCACTGCGGGCGGGTTTGGACGCGCCCCTGAATGGCCTCCACGCCGCGCTAAGAACGCAGTATGCCGCCACCGGCATGACCCCTGCGCTCAACGGCGTGGCGGAGGTGCAACAACTCAAGGACGCGCTCACCGCACGCCTACGGAACGACCTCCTCGCAGCCGAGAATGTCCCCACCAGTCTGATCGCCGCGCTCGAGACTCGGCTGAAGCAGGCCTACGATGCGCTCGGAGAACTCGAGCAGCTCTGCAATCCCGATCAGCTCGCGGTAGACGGTCCTCCCGTGGTGAACCCCGGCAATCAAAACAATCCCTTCCTCCAAGCGATCGCTCGTCGAGCGCTGGAGGAATTTCTCAATTCCGATTTTACCACGACTGGCTCCAACGAGGCGCAGAACGCGGTTCGCAAACTGCTCAAGGACCTCATCGAGGATGCGCGCCCGATCCTGCGTCAGGTCAATGCCAGCATCATCGAAGCTAGGAAGTCTCTGCAAGACATGCTTGCCTCGCTCCAAGGCGGGGGCGGAGGCAGCCGCAACCTGCACGAACAGATGCGGCAAGCGTTGCAAGCCTCGGGTGCTGCCCAAGCCTTCGCTGAAGCCACCGTCAATGCCTTCATCACCCAGATTACCACCTCGCGTGATGTGAGTGGGAGGTGGTTCGATGAAGTGTCCCCAGGACAACTGAGCGATCGTTTTGGTGCGCTCCTGGTCGATCGTTTCCATGCGTCCCCGATGGAGCAGTCGCTGAAGCAGTCGCTGAAACGCCTTCTCGATCCGGTGCGTCAGACTGCCCACAATGCCCTGAACATGGTCTTCGGCCAGGTGAACAACATGGTCAACGAGGTGGCGTTGGTGTTGGTGAAGGACTTCAAGGATAAGCTCGCCGGCTACGGCCCAGACGTCGCCAAGGCCTTTGGCGAACTTCTAGGGAGCGGGGGAGATGCGTTTCAAGCAGCAGTCGGCGGGCTCGGAGACTTTGGTACCCGCTATGATAGCGCAACGAAAGTCATTCAGTTCGCCAAGGCCCAAGGCTACGCCCGAACGCGGGGCGACTCGCTGGACGAGCTGCGACTGGAAGCCAGCATTGGGCTGTCGATCCCAGACGAGATCGGAGCCAATGTGTTCGTCCTCATCAAAAACGTGCAGAGTGATGTGCCGTCGACTTCCTGCCGCGACCCCGGAGCCGTAGCCACGGAGGTAACCATTGGAGCAAACGGTGGTGTCACCATGAAGAAGAGCCAGACGGATACACCAAAACCATTCAAGGCTCGTCTGGAAGGCCGGTTCTCTTTCCCGCAGGGCAATGGCTTCCGGGTCCCCAATGGGCTCGATGGACTGGTGGACTTTGAAACCGAGATCGACTTGGGCGCGATGACGCTCAAGGGGGTCCGCTTAAGAATGGGCCTCGGAGGCACGGAAGCCTACGCGACCGCGGCGGCCCGCGGCTCCGTTTGGTTCGTGGAAGGCGAAGCCCGACTCTTCCTCGGAGCTACCAAGCAACTGAGTATTCTGAGAGAGAGCCTCAACCCCGATATTTTTGACACGATTATTACCAGGCGCAACCTTGCGCTGTCGTCGCCCAGCTGCCTCGCCACTCCCGTCATCGGCGTCTACGGCCAGTTGGGTGCCCACATTTCGGTAAATCGCTTCTTCGCCATCCCCGACTCCCCGTTCCTCACCCTAAGGGCCGGACGTCGGCTGTCCGAATACGTGCTGCTCTCCGACGGTGGCAAGCAATTGGATGCCGGTATCCGTGATGCCCTCAGCGTCACCGGCAAAGTGCTCCTTGTGGGTGTTAGCGCCGAGGCGGCCCTGCTCTTCAATGTGAATGTGAATACCGACGACCTTCTCAATGCTCACGGCATCGGTTCCGTCCTGGCCAGCATCAGCGGCACCGCCCAGGCTTCGGTCAAGGGCTGTGCGGATTTTTACATCGATACCGTGTGCCACGAAGCAACCATCATCGTCGGCTTGAAGCTCAACCCGCCGAGCTTTTATCCCATACGAATTAAGTTTTAGTCCTCACCACGCCACTGCTGACCATGAACCGACACTCCGCACTTTTGCTGTTTCTGCTCTGGCCCCTCATCGGCATGCCCCAGACGCCCGTGCCTCGTGGCCTCCTGACGGTGGCCACCACGACCCCGGGAGGTGCACCCTGGATCTATGTGCGCTGGAAATCTACCGATGGCACACTGCCTTTGGGGACCCCCTTTGCGGTGTACCTGAAAAACGGAGCTGCCGACGCGGCTATTCCCCTGCAGTTCCAGGGCGTGGCCTTGCCCGCCGAAGAGGAATCGCTGGCGGGGGCACAACTGAGCAGGGCCGCCGCGCTGGGCACGGACATGGCCGCGCTGGAGCGGGACATCACCGGCTACAGTGCCGTGGTCGCGGCTGGACACGCGGCACCCGCTACCGCTCCCGTGCCAGACAACGCTTCCTTGGCGACCAAGCTTGCCCGACTCGTCCATCAGGCCCGCAGCGGGGATACTCGCACTGCGACGGGTCTCCAGCAGATGGCGGTAGCACATCCGGCCATCGCCCTCGCCATTGGTGAGGCTTGGGCAGGGCCGATCTCCGCAGCTCAGGGCACACCCGTCACGGTGGAACTGCGCTCATGGGATCCGGTGGCGTCGGTCGAAACCGGCATCGCGGGGCGCATCACGGTATCCACCGGTCAGCCGGAAACAATCCTCGCCCCCGGGGCGCCGATACAAGTGCCTGACCACGGCGGAACCGGAGACCGAGTGGTAAAACTACGTTGGGCAACGCCTGATCCCTTGCGGCGGCAAACTCCGCTGGTCACCGGCTACTCGGTCTATCGCGTCACCCCGGTTGCAGCCCAGGCTCGAGGCTGGCTTGGAACCCCACCCTTGGCCTCCGCTCTGCGGTCTCTGGCGATTTCGAGTCCGTCCGATGCCATGCGGCTTACCGATGTCCCACTGGGAATCGGTAAGCCTTTCAACGTCGTAGACGTCGGTAATTTTGCGACGGCCCCGCCGGGCGATGGCATCACACATTACCTGGTTGATGATAACGACCGCTATGCCGTCAACGCTGCGGGGGTTCTCATCGGCAAGGCCTTTCTCGATGGTACCAGGCATTACTATTTCGCCGTTGGACGCGATCTCCTCGGCCGTGAAGGTGCGGTTTCTCCTGCGGGTGAAGGTACGGCCTGCGCAAGACTTTCACCGCCCGTGCCGGCCGATTTCGCGCTTTTCGATGAGACCATCACTGTCGATGGGAAGACTCGTCAGTGCTTCATCCTCCGGTGGAAGGCGAACGTTCTCGAGACGGACAACGCTACGGATTTCTACCAACTCTTCCGCGGAAGCGCGACCGAAGCTACTCACGTAGATCTTGCCAATCTGTCCACGCTCCCTGCGCCCCAGGCCACGCTGCTCCATCTGCCCGATGCGAAGGGCTACATGACCTGGCGGGATGAAAATCTCCCGCAAGGAGTGGCCGGAGTGACCTACTGGTATGTGCTGCGAGCGGTGCACACGAGTCCCTGTCCTCCGGGCAATTACTCGGGCCTCACCCCGCAGGTGTATGGCACCCTGCGCACTTCGAAGGCCCCGCCTGCGCCGGTAGGCGCCCGGGCGTTTCAGTGTCCGCTGGCCGGACTGCGGATGGCTCGGATCATCGATCCTTACGAGTTTGGCACCCTGCCCGATGCCGCCATTGATGATGGGCTGCGCACCGTGCGCCTGATCATTGATCGCACAGATCGCAACGTCGAACGGATCGACATCAAGTGGGCGTGGACTGGC
>JAYTTC010000464.1:0-5173 GCA_043745255.1 Verrucomicrobiales bacterium | reverse complement strand
CCGAACGTGCGCGCTCTGGAGCCAATTTCTTCCTCATCCTCGCCGATAACAGCCTGAGTCTTCAGATCAAGGACCGGGGCGCGACTGAGAGCCGCGGGGAGCAGCTTAAAAAACAGCTCACCGACCCTCAGTCAACCTGGCAAGACCGGCTAGCCGGTGACTTCCAACTTCGCCGCTATCTCTTCGACTCTCGGTTGCAGCGCGTGGAGAGCTTCTCTGATCTCACTCTCGACGGCAAAGCCACCGCCTTCGGCTCAGCCCTGCGCTCCTTGAAAGAGCGTTTCCAGGGGCAGCCGCTCGCAGGCATTCTCCTTTTTTCCGATGGTAATTTCACCGACCTGCCCAAAGGAGTGACCGACACGAACGGCCTGCCCCCCATCTACCCGGTGGTCTCAGGAGAGGATCTCCCCTCGCGGGACATCGCTCTCACCGGTGTCACCGCTACCCAGACCGCATTCGAAGATGCACCGGTCATTGCGCAAGCGGACCTCATGGCGTACGGGTACGCCGGAGAGAAAATCAAAGGCCAGTTATTGGACCTGAGCGGGAAGGTGCTCGCGGAGCAGACGGAGATTGCGAAGGGGTTGGAATCACGTCTCGCGTTCCGCTTTCAATTCAAACCTGAAAAGAGCGGACTCAGCTACTATCAAGTGCGCGTCGCGGCCGAGGATGAGTTCGTTCAGTTCTCGGAGCCGACGAAGTCTCGAGAAGCCACTCTAGCGAATAATCATCGCGTGTTTTCGGTCGATCGCGGACAGGAGCCGTTCCGCGTGCTCTACGTATCAGGTCGCCCCAATTGGGAGTATAAGTTCCTTCACCGTGCGCTCGAGGATGACGCCCAGGTGCAGCTCGTGGGGTTGATTCGAGTGGCGCGACGTGAGCCAAAGTTTGACTTTCGCGGTCGAACCGGGGAGAGCAGCAATCCCCTCTTTCGAGGCTTTGGCAACCAGAGCAAGGAAGAGATTGAGCGCTACGATCAACCGGTTCTCGTGCGTCTGAACACCCGTGACCAAGCCGAGCTCCGCGGAGGATTTCCAAAACTTCCAGAGGATCTGTTCTCCTACCATGCCCTCATCCTCGATGATCTCGAGGCGGAGTTTTTTACTCCTGACCAGATGCAACTGATCCAACGCTTCGTCTCCCTGCGCGGCGGCGGTTTGTTAATGCTGGGAGGACAAGAGAGTTTCCAGCAGGGAAAATACAATCATACCGTGATCGGAGATCTGCTTCCGGTGTACCTCGACTCCCCGGTGGGTGGCCACCCGGCAACCAACAACCTCAAACTGACGCTGACACGCGAGGGGCTTCTACAGCCCTGGGCGCGCCTCCGGAGCCAGGAGCCCGAGGAGCGTTCCCGACTTGACGCCATGCCAGGATTCCAGGTCCTGAACCGCGTCAGAGACTTCAAGCCTGGAGCCACTGTGGTCGCCACCGTGAAAGACGACGAGGGAACGGTCTACCCGGCGATCGTCACGCAGCGTTTCGGGAATGGCCGCACCGCCGCCGTTACGGTGGGTGACATCTGGCGTTGGGGACTGAGGGACGCCGATCTGCGCAAGGACATGGACAAAGCCTGGCGACAGCTTGTTCGCTGGTTGGTGGCGGATGTTCCCCTTCGTATCGATCTTCAGGCGGAGGCGGTGACAGGCGATCCGAACGAGGCCGTCACGCTCAAAGTTCGGGCGCGCACCAAAGAGTTCCAACCCCTGGACAACGCGAGCGTCTCGATCACGGTGCAACGGGTCGGACAGATCGGCACCAACCAGACCCAGCTTCGACTCACTGCCGACCCCTCGCCCACGGAGGCCGGGGTCTATGAAACCACCTACATTCCACGGGAAGCCGGGGCCTACGAGGCCAAGGCGGTCGTGTCCACCGGAGACGGAGTGGAGGAGGGAAAAATCGCCGCGGGCTGGGCTGCCAATCTAGGGAACGCGGAATTTCAGGCGCTTAAGCCAAACCGGGCGGGTCTGGCAGAGCTGGCGCGACTGAGCGGAGGCGAAGTGCTCGCGGCTTCGGCGCTGAACAAATTCGCACGCGAGCTTCCGAGTCGGAAGGTCCCACTCATGGAAACTGCGAGCGCTCCGCTCTGGCATCGTTCGCTAGTTTTCCTCTTCGCTCTCCTCTGCTTTATCGCGGAATGGGGACTGCGGCGCTGGAAAGGCCTAGCATGACCGCAAGGCGCGCACACAACTGGGCCGTTCGGCTTACCGGCCTGCTCGTCGGGATTTCCGCACTCTTGACGGTGCTGGCCACACGATCCCTCCGCGCTGCAGAAACCATCGTTCCAACGGTGGCCACCAAGCCCGTGGTGATCGTGGTCGTGGGAGCAGGAGGCGAGGAGGGCTTTCACGAAAAGTTCGTCATCTGGGCCAATCGATGGCTCGACGCGGCGAAAAAAGGAGACGCGGAAGCAATTAGCATCGGTCTCGATGCCGCCACCGCCACCAACTCACTCAGCGAGCTGCGAGTCACCCTGGAGCGCGAAACTCGGGCCACAGGGTCCGATCTTTGGCTGGTGCTGATCGGACACGGGACCTTCGACGGCAAGCAGCCCAAGTTCAACCTGGCTGGCGCGGATCTGAGTGCGGCTGATCTCGCCACCTTATTGAAGCCGATCCAGCGTCGTCTCGCGGTCATCAATTGCGCCTCCGCAAGCGGCCCATTCCTGCGCGCGCTCTCGGCAACCAACCGAGTCGTGCTGGTAGCGACCAAGAGCGGAAGCGAGCAAAACTTCGCTCGATACGGAGACTTCCTGAGCGGGGCGATCGCCGATCCGGAGGCAGATCTCGACAAGGATGGACAGACCTCACTCCTCGAGGCCCATCTGAGCGCGGCCCAGCGAACAGCTGATTTCTATCTCAGTGAGACGCGACTCGCGACCGAGCATCCCCTTCTTGATGACAATGGCGACGGCCTCGGTACCCCTGCAGACTGGTTTCGTGGAATTCGCGCGGTAAAAAAGGCGAAGGATGGAGCGGAGCCGGATGGACTTCGGGCGCATCAATTCTGCCTGGTACCCAACGCCGCAGAGCGCGCTTTGCCACCTGCTCTTCGAGCGCAACGGGACGGGATCGAATTGGCGATCGCCCAACTGCGGGAGCTGAAGAGTTCGCTCGCGGAAACAGAATACTACGCTCAGCTCGAACCTCTCCTGCTCCAGCTTGCGCGGCTGTATCAACAGGCGGAGAAGAAGCCGTAACGAGCGCTGTCCGCGCTCTCATTCTGTTTCTGCCTCTGTAGCGTTGTCTCTACCTGACGATCCGGGCGGGGGATGGGCCGATACGGCCCACGCTACAGAACTGCAGTCCGGCTTCTGTAGTGTCGTTCGTATCGAACGATCCGGCGGGGATGGGCCGATACGGCCCACGCTACAGAACTGCAGTCCGGCTTCTGCACAGACAGGCAACGAAGGAAAGGCAAGGGTCTCGACAACAATATCTGAGACAGAATTGTCCAACCGTAAAACGCTTGAATCGTTACTTCTTCGGAACCGGGTCGCGTCGCGGAAACAGAGGAGCGGGATCCCCAGTGGAATGACCTTCGGACAAACCACCCCAAACTGCCCCTTCAAAACGATCGGGAGATCCGGAGAGGCCCAGCTGTCCGTAGATTTTCTGCGAAGTCGAAGGAATCACTGGCCAGAGGAGAACAGCGAGGACGCGGCAGGTCTCGGCGAGATTGTAGAGCACCTCATCCAACCGACCCGCCTGCGCTGGATCCTTCGCCAGCTTGAAGGGCGCGGTCTGGTCGACATACTGATTGGCCCGCGTCACCAGGCCCCAGGCCTGGACCAAGGCCTCCTGAAGTCGAAAGCTTTCGTAACCTCCGCGAACAAAGTCCGTCGCCTTGGCAGCATCCGCAGCCAGCTCGTCATGACGCTTGGGGACTATGCCCGCGCGGTACCGCTTCAGCATCGAGAGCGCACGGTTGACCAAATTGCCAAGGCCATTGGCGAGCTCGGCATTATAACGCGACTCGAACCCAGCGTCGGTCCAGTTGCCGTCTGGCCCCAGGTCCAATTCGCGAACAACGTAGAACCGAAACGCGTCAACGCCCCAATCCGCAATCACCTTTATCGGGTCGATGGTCACCCCGGTACTCTTGCTCATCTTCTCTCCATCCTTCTGCCACCAACCATGCACCAGCAATCGCTTCGGGAGCGGGAGACCCGCTGCCTTGAGCATGATCGGCCAATAGACGGCGTGAAACTTTACGATGTCTTTCCCAACAACGTGGGCGTCTGCCGGCCAGAGAGCAGGCCCCTTCAGATCCTGACCTCCGGCCTCTCGCTTGATCCAGTCGGGAAGTCCAGGATCTCCCAGGGCGGCGGGGACGGTCAGGTAGTTGGTCAGAGCGTCGAACCAGACGTAGGTGACGTAGCCGGGATCGAAAGGAAGCGGAATTCCCCAACTCAGCCGCGCAATCGGGCGAGTGATGCAGAGGTCCTCAAGAGTGTTGTGCTTGAGAAACCCAAGGATTTCGTTCCGTCGATAGCTGGGGTAGATGAAATCGGGATTTGATTCGATATGATCGATCAACCACTGCTGATGGGCACCGAGCTTGAAGTAATAATTGTTCTCCCTCAATTCCACCACGTCTCCGTACTCGGGATCGAAACTTCCATCCTCACGACGGTCCTTGTCGGTCAGGAACGTTTCCGCTTTGGCAGAATAAAACCCCACATACTCGCCGAGGTAGAAATGTCCGCTCGCATGAAGATGGCCCAAGATGGCCTGAACCACCGCTCGGTGCCGGGGCTGGGTGGTGCGCACGAAATCGTCGTGGGTTAGGCCCAGGGTTGAGGCAAAACGCTGCCAGTCGGCGGCGAGCTCGTCGCAGTAGACTTGCGGCAACTTCCCCTCGTTGGCAGCAGCCTGCTGAACTTTCTGCCCGTGCTCATCAAGACCGGTGAGAAAGAACACCTCCTGTCCCATGCTTCGACGAGCCCGGGTGATCACATCGGTAACCACTTTTTCGTAGGCATGACCCAAATGCGGCTGACCGTTGACGTAATCGATGGCGGTCGTGATGTAGAAGCGTTTCGACATGTGGGTGAAGTCTGTCGGAAGGAGAAGGTCATTTCAATACTCCCCTAGCATCCTGTGGGCCTTTTCCCCACCGCGCGTACAGTCCAGCTGTGAAGGTCGACTGTGCTGAGCTATCCCTTAGG
>JAYTTC010000463.1:0-5183 GCA_043745255.1 Verrucomicrobiales bacterium | reverse complement strand
GCTCGAAGGCGACCCGAATGGCGGTCCGCAGCAATGCAGACAATCCGGAGCAGACACGCAACGCGATCAACTTCGGCGCGAGCGGCATCGGTCTCTGTCGCACGGAACACATGTTCTTCGAAGGCGATCGCATCGACGCGATGCGTGAGATGATTCTCGCCATCACGCTGGAAGAGCGTGAAAAGGCGCTGGCGAAAATTCTTCCCTATCAGCGTGAAGACTTCGCCGGGATGTTCCGCGAGCTCAAGGGCCTACCGGCCACCATTCGTTTCCTCGACCCGCCGTTGCATGAATTCCTGCCCCATGCCAAGGAGCAGCAGCTCGACCTGGCGCACAAGCTAGGCGTGCCGGTGGAGCGGATCATGAAGCGTGTCGCCGAGCTCCATGAGTTCAATCCGATGCTCGGATTTCGCGGCTGCCGACTCGGGATTGGCTATCCGGAAATCTCCGCCATGCAGGCACGCGCGGTATTTGAGGCCGCCGCTCAGGTGCAGAAAGAAGGGATCAAGTGCAAGCCAGAGATCATGATCCCGCTGGTCGGCTTCAAGAAGGAGCTCGATCTTCAGATCGCAGTGGTTCATGAGACCGCAAAAAAAGTTCAGTCCGAGAAGAAAGTGAAACTGAATTACATGGTGGGCACCATGATCGAAGTGCCGCGGGGCGCTCTGACTGCGGACGAAATCGCTCACAGCGCGGAGTTCTTCAGCTTCGGCACCAACGATCTCACCCAGACCACGCTCGGCATGAGCCGCGACGACTCAGGCTCCTTCCTGCCGCAGTATGCGGAATTGGAGATCGTGAAGAACAATCCCTTCGCCACTATCGATCAAACAGGCGTGGGCCAACTCATCAAAATCGCGATCGAGAAAGGCCGTAAAACTCGTCCGGACATCAAACTCGGCATCTGTGGAGAACACGGTGGCGATCCGGACTCTGTCCGTTTCTGTCACGATGTCGGTCTGAGCTATGTTAGCTGCTCCCCGTTCCGCGTTCCCGTCGCGCGACTGGCCGCCGCTCAAGCCGCTATTCAGGAGAAGAAGGCCAAGAAAAAGTAGTGTCCTGATTCTGAGCACCCGCCCTTCTCCAAGGTCGGGAGATCAATCTCAAGCCGTCCCAGTTCGCTGGGACGGCTTTTTGCTGTCTCAATTTCAACCACCGCCTGAAGCCTCTCGCTGGAACGCGCTTCCTGTAACCCATCGCTAAAGTCTCACGTCTGGATCAGTCGATGAACAATGAGTCCGCTGCGATGCAGTGGACCCCAACACGAAAGAAATACAACGTATGAAACTCACCAGTTTGTCCCTCGTCTTTGTCGCTCTCACCACCGCAGCTCTGGCCGTCAACGCGGGTCCCGCCGGAAAGCATTTGAAGCACACCCCCGGCGTGAGCAAACGCCAAGTGAATCAGGAAGAGCGTATCGCCCAGGGAGTGAAGTCGGGCGAGCTCACCCAGGCCGAGGCCAAGAAACTTCAGGGCGAAGAGAAGGCTCTCCGAACCGAGAAGCGGGCCTACAAGGCTGACGGCGTGGTGACCCCCGCAGAACGCAAGGACCTCCACCAGGACGCGAACCAGGCCAGCAAGGACATCTACGCCGAGAAGCACGACGCAGAGGTTCGCGCCAAGAAGTGAGCGGTGCCAGCGCAGAGGTCTAGGTCGATGCGCTCTTCCCCTTCTCGTCGGCCGCATGCCGACGAGAAGGTGCGAAGGAGCCTCACCCGCGAATAGGGTCCTGGAGCTCGGGGAGGATCCGGCCCAGTCGTGCGCGCAGCTCGTCGACTCCGCGACGGAGGGCCACACTATCGCGGGCCACGAGACGCAGGCTCCATCCGCCGCGAATCAATCGACTCGCTCCCAGCAAGAGATCTGCCGAGTTTAGCGCACGCACCTCCTCCCAAATTGAGTCCGATTCCGTAAAGCGTTCGGTGATCAGATATCCGGAGGCGCAGTAGGGGCTTGGAAAGATTCCCTGGAATGCCTTCAGAACTCCCTGCTCAGGCCGCAAATGAAATCGCTCCTTGGCTACCAAAGTTCCCCCGACGCGAAGCTCCAAATCCCAATACACCTCGGTAAATTGAAAGATCTCGCCTCGCGCCACTCGACCCGGAGTGAGAATCTCCAACAAAAACAGCTCCGCTCCGGGCTGAAGCGAGATTCGCGTCCGCTGACGGTAATGGCTGCCCAGTTGGGGGATAAGGGGTGCGGGACAAAAATCGAGCCATCCGCCGGGATCCACATCGAAGCTCTGTTCGACTAGCGCACAGCCCTCGCTCATGGTGTGCGGTCGACTCGCCCTCGGAGAGGTCAGCCGCAGGCGGGAGCCGCTGGCGACTCGGACCCGACTGGTGAGAGGGTCGCCCGCAAACAATCCCGCAGTCGGATTGACGATCTGTACGGTGATGCCACTCGCCAACGCATGCTCAATCTGTTGAGGGCAAATAAACGATGCAGCTCATTCACTCACTGCATGAGGTAAACTCGATGCCAAATCTTCCTAAGACCTCGATGTAGGCAAGCGTGCAAAGTGAACAAGAAGGCACAAGGTGATCGCGTTCTTAAAGAAGGTGCAGCCAATCGAAACCTGAAGGATCGAGCGTGGGAAGGTCTCATTGAGCAATGAGCGACAGAAGCATCCGGCCCGAAAACGAAGAAGGGCAGGGCCGGGTTTAGCCGCAAAAAAGACGGGGCCTCGTGGGAGAGGACTCATCCTCCAAAACAGGAACCAACCGAGCTCGGCCTTTTTATTTGCACTCCGCGTGCCCCTATGCGGTGCCGCTCTTCTGTAGTGTGGGCCGTATCGGCCCATCCCCGTCCCGATCGTCCGATACGGACGACACTACAGAAGCAGGACCGCAGTTCTGTAGCGTGGGCCGTATCGGCCCATCCCCGTCCCATCTCTTCGAACCTGCGAGACTCTATTCTCACCTACTTTTAATCAAACCCCGCTGCAAGGCCTACCCGTTTTCGCACTTGAGCCTTGCCATTCCCAGGCCCATGTTAATTCCTCACTGAGTTTCGTCCGCTCGTCTCAGACCTACGGATGGCTCTCAACCGTTTACCATGATCCGAAATACTCTTTCAGGCCTCCGGATGGGCTCCGATGGGCGGCAAGGATTCGCTGTCGGGTTGCTCCTCTCGGCGATCCTCGACCTCTCCGCTCTGGCCGCCGAGTCGCGCAGCGCGTCTGTCAAAGTCGACTTCAACCGCGACATCCGTCCGATTTTCTCCGACACCTGCTTCTCCTGTCACGGACCCGATGATGCCAAGCGGAAGAGCGGCCTGCGACTCGACCTGAAGGAGGCCGCTCTCAAGCCCGCCAAGTCGGGCAAAGTGGCGTTTACTCCCGGAAACTCGCTTGCTAGCGAGCTCTACAAACGCGTCGCCTCCGAGGACGAAGAGGAGCGCATGCCTCCAGTGAAAAGCGGAAAGAAGCTGACTCCCGTGCAGGTCGACCTGCTCCGCCGATGGATCGATCAAGGAGCCGAATACAAATCGCATTGGGCTTTCATTACCCCGACTCGACCCGAACTCCCTGAGGTGAAAGAGAAGGGCTGGCCTCGCAATGAGATTGATCGCTTCATCCTGGCGCGTCTGGAGCAGGAAGGACTGAGACCGGGGAAGGAAGCGGATCGCACGACCCTGATTCGGCGCCTGACGCTGGATCTCACCGGTCTCCCCCCCACTCCGGTGGAAGTGGATGCATTCTTGTCGGACAAGACCCCCAAGGCCTACGAGCGCGTGGTCGATCGCCTGCTCGCCTCGCCTCACTACGGCGAGAGGATGGCTCTGGAATGGCTCGATGCAGCGCGCTATGCCGACACTCATGGCTATCATATTGATTCAGCCCGGGACATGACCCATTGGCGAGATTGGGTGATAGGCTCCTTCAATCGCAACCAGCCCTTCGATCAATTCACTATCGAGCAGCTCGCAGGCGATCTGCTGCCGAATCCGACCCTGGATCAGAAGGTGGCCAGTGGATTCAACCGCAACCACATGATCAATTACGAAGGCGGGGCGATTCCGGAGGAGTATCACAACGCCTATCTGATCGACCGGGTCAACACCACTGCCACCGTATGGCTCGGGCTCACCATGGCCTGTGCACAATGCCACGACCACAAGTACGATCCGCTCACGATGAAGGACTACTACAGCTTCTATGCTTACTTCAACAGCGTGGCTGAGCAGGGGTTGGACGGACGCAACGGTAACGCAGCCCCGATGGTTCAGCTTCCTTCCAGCGAGCAGATCGAGCATCGAGCCTCAATAGAAACCAAACTATCGCAGCTGGCAGATCGACTGAAGAGCGCGGAAGCGCAGCTTCCTTCAGCCCAGGCAGTCTGGGAGAGCCAGTTGGCGGTAGATCCGCTGCGCATCCCTCTCGCTCACGATTTATTACTGTACTTCCCTCTCGCGAAAAACCTGGAAGGTCTGGATCAAACGAATGCTCCGGTGCGCGGCACCTTCCCGACAGAGCGGGAATCAAAATGGGTGAACTCTCCCCTGCATCATGGGCTTGAGCTCGATGGCACAGAAGACAGCTTTATCGCCTCCGATCGCGCACCGAGCTTCGAGCGGACCGACAGTTTCTCCTACGGCGCTTGGGTAAAGCGGGGTGGGAACAGCACCGGTGCGATACTCGCAAGAATGGACGACACAAATTCTCTTCGAGGATTCGATCTCCTGCTCAGCGACGGAAAACTGCATCTTCATCTTATTCACGCCTGGCCAGGCAATGCCCTGCGCGTGGTGACCCAGCAAGCGATCGCCAAGGACAGCTGGACGCATGTCTTCGCCACCTACGACGGATCGAGCAAGGCCTCCGGCGTGAAGCTGTATGTCAACGGAAAGGAAGCGGCGTTGGAAGTCACCCATGACACGCTCTCGGACAGCATTCTCACAAGTGCACCGTTGAATCTCGGGAAGCGATCCTCCTCCCATCCCTTCAAAGGCGCACTGAGTGATGTCCGGCTCTATCGAAGAGCCCTCTCGCCCGCGGAGGTGGCAGGGGTCGCTGACGCGCCCGCGGTCACGTGGGTGCAGATTCCGAAAGCGAGCCGAACGGAGGAACAGTCCAAGGCTTTGGAGGAGCATTTTCGGACTCTGCACGCCGAGGCCTGGAGCCACTTGAAGAATGAATTAGCGGTCACAAAAAGACAGGGTGAGGAGCTCGAAAAAACCAT
>JAYTTC010000462.1:0-5185 GCA_043745255.1 Verrucomicrobiales bacterium | reverse complement strand
AACTACGGATGGCCAAACGCGGAGGGGCCGAGTGAAGGCGGGTCTATCAATCCAATCTACGCCTATGGACACGGGGACGGGGTGGTGCTCGGCAAATCGATCACCGGCTCCACCTTCTATCCGCTGGGCGCGAACAATTTCCCCGCCACCTACGCCGGACTCTATTTCTTTGGTGACTACGTGAACGGCTGGATCAACCTGCTGAATCCCGCGGACAACTCGCTCGACAATTTTCGCGGTGCCGAAGCGGACTTAGGTATCGTGGATCTCGATGTGGGAGTGGATGGAGCGCTCTACGTTCTAGCGCGGGGAACCACTACCGAAAGCGGCGTGGGGTTCAGCACCGGAATCATTCGCAAAATCGAGTATACCGGCAGCCTCGCACCGACCATCACCGTTCCGCCCAGCGATGCAACAGCGGTGCTCAATGCGACCGCAACCTTCCAGGTCACCGCCTCTGGGTCACCTCCCCTGGCCTACCAATGGATTCGGGAAAATATTGATATCTTGGGTGCCAACGCAATGTCCTACACCACGCCGGTGACGACCCTGGCTGACGACGGGGCGCAGTTTAGTTGTCGAGTGAGCAACAGCTCCGGCTCTGTGACAAGCGTGAGCGCAAGGCTGACTGTCAGCACCAACCAACTTCCGATTCCGGTCATCTCTTTTCCGGCCCTTGAAGCCACATACAACGCGGGCGAGACGTTGAATTTCGAAGGGAGCGCCACCGACACTGAGGATGGGGTCCTGCCCGCGAGCGCCTTCTCCTGGCGGATCGACCTTCATCACGACACGCACACGCACCCTGCGTTGCCCATCACCAGCGGAGTGACGCAGGGCAACTACACCATCCCGAGCAATATCGAAGTGTCGGATAATGTTTGGTACCGGGTCTACCTCTTCGTGACCGACTCGCAGGGAGCCACCGCATCGACCTATCGGGAGGTATTGCCGAACAAGGTCACTCTCGCTCTTCAAACCGTCCCGGCCGGACTGCCGCTCTTCCTCGACAGCCAACCGGTGCAGAGCAGCTTGACCGTTACAGGCGTCGTCGGCGTGCTGCGCACCCTGGGGGCGAGCCCGACTCTAACCCATGGCGGCAAAGTATATAATTTCGTGTCGTGGTCCGACGGCGGAGCCCGGACTCATACTATCCACACGCCTACCTCAGCGGCCGCGTATACCGCAACGTTCGCGACCTCGTTTGTGAACGACCCTCCGATGGCAACTCTTCTCAGTCCCTTGGTTGGTGCCACCCTCGAGGCCACGGAAATCCTCACCTTCAGCGGTAGCGCGACCGACGCTCAGCACGGCCCGCTCTCCGCGAGCGCGTTCCTGTGGCGAGTAGAATTCCATCATGGATCCAGCGTCGATGCAGTCCTCCCCTCTCTGGCGGGAACGTTCGATGGAAGCTACATCGTGCCGGAAAATCCGGATCCAATAACAAATGCTTTCTACAGAGTGCTGCTCACGGTGACTGACAGCGCAAACGCGAGCACCACGATCTCGCGGGATGTCCCGTTGAGCCACGGATCGGTGACTCTTGTCACCGATCCTCCCGGTTTTCCGCTCAGGCTTGATGGGGAATCAATCACCACTCCTTTCGTCCTTACGGGAGTGGTAGGAGTGGCACATGATGTTTCAGCGAATCAATCCTGGACCACGGATACCAAAGCCTACGAGTTCCTCTCCTGGTCAGACGACGGATCTCGCTGCCACACAGTCACACCCAGCCCCGAGTCCCCATCCCTGACCGCAGGCTATCGCTCAAGTTCCGTCGGTTCGCCGATCGTTAACTGGGGGGGCGACTATCTGTCTGTCGATACCAACCTGCGCGGCTATGACACGCCGATCGAGGAGGGACTGGATCTGGACGGGGACGGGACGGCGGACGATTGTCGATGGGCGTGTCCGTTCAGCGACACTGAACCGCTGGCACCTAGCGATAGCTCGGGAGGGCCGAGCTGGAAGTTCTATGGTGGAGTTCTGATGCACTGCTACAAAGCCACTCACTTCGCTTTCAAGTGGGCAGAAATTTGGACCTGGTCGGGCGACCGACCGAACGATGTCCTGCACTCGATGGGGCCGACTCGATCGCATGGTTGGGATTTTCGGTATTGGAAGAAGGAGGACTTCCTCGTAGGAGCCAGCAATGCGATGGTGAGGTTTGGTCCTTTGAGCATCCTGGAGCTGCTCGACTACGCTGGCGGAGTGTCTCAGCCAAGCAAGAACTCTGGACTTGTGCGCTTCGTCGTGCGGGACGCGAATCAATTTTTCATTTCGGAGGATTTCGGCGGCCCTTCGAATACCATCGCCTCGTTCGTCCTCACTGACCCGGGAGCGCGCAATTGGGCTCCGTATAACCCCGCCCCGCCCCATACGCTGCAGTTCAAGGCCTCGGACGCCGTCTTCAGCCAGCATCTTTTCACCAATGTAACCGCCGTCGGATACCTGCACTCGAACGACAACGCCCCGATCGCTGAGGGTGCCACTCAGGCCGGTTTTACCCTTGCGCGCGTGCGAGTGACGGCAGAGCTCTCCTCGCTGCAGACCGATCAGAAACCGCTCCTAAGCCTTCGCGTCCTGCCTGAAAACAGTCATGTGGTGCTCTCGTTCAGTTCCCTTGCTGGAATTTCCTACACCCTGCTGGGTTCGGACAATCTCAAAGACTGGCAACCGATGCAGTCGGTGGTAGGGTCAGGGGGGCTGGTGGAGTTCGAAATCGATCCGCACAGCGGAAGCGCAGCGCTCTTCTTCAAACTCCGCGTCGACTAGCGAGCCTCTTTGTCTTTGCCGAAACAGATCCCCGGCAGAACGAACACGACCCTGAAGAGGAGGCGCAGTCAGCTCACCGCCCAAAGAGGAGTGAGGGTTCGTTGACGTCCTCGCCCAGTTTAAAGTGCGGGAAAGCTTTGAGATTAAAGACAATTCCAATCGTGTAATCGCGCGCCTCGCTGGTGCGACTCTCTCGCACGCGGAAGGTCAATGCTCCGGTCCAGCTGCGGAAATCTCGATACACCGTGTACATCTGCTCCTCCATCTTTCCATCGCGCGCTTCGAAATGCTGGATCGAGCGAAAGCCCCAATTCTCGCTGAGCCGATAGTACAGTTTTGTGCTGATTAGATTGTGTCCGGAATCCGGTCCGAGCAGAGCATCTTCCCGATAGTAGCGATGGCCCACGCTGAAGCTCCAAACGCTATTCGGCAGGAGTGTGAGGTAGTGATTGGCCTCCTTCCAGTAACCGTCGTCCAGGTTATAGCGCAGCTCAGAGCTGACGCTCAGCCAATGAAACGGAACGACGTCCAGGTCTGAAAACAAATCCGCAAAGGTGCCCTGATTACTGCGCGGCTTGAGGCGCCAATCAGTGAAGAGCGACCAGGCAACCACATCATCGACCCGCTCGTTCCGTTTGGTCTGGAGTTTATTTCGCAATCCCAGCCGCAGGACATTCTGGCTATCGACCGAATCGATGGCGTTGTAGTCAGGATACTCGATCGGGAGCAGGCGACGGGCAGGAAGCTCGTAATCAAACTGCGGCAGTTCCAGCGGAGACCGGGTCGGCGAGGGCACGAAGACGTAGTTGACCGACGGCTCGAGGATGTGTCGCAACCCATCGATCTCAAAAAACCGATTACTCGCACCACGCCACACTCGCGAGGCTTTGGTGGAAACCTCGGCACCGGTATTAAACACGAAGCGATGCTGCTCACCGAGGCTGGAGTTCACACCATCCACTTCGCTATAGTACGTCCCTCGGCCTCCCACCCGCGGCGTGACGTTCAGCCAGTTGAAGAACGTACGAGGAAGAGTGAGTTGATGGTAGCTATCGCCACGACCTGCACTAAAGGCGTTGGTGGAGCCTTCACCAAACAAACGACGATAGTACCCCACCGAGCTCTCGCTTTCGTAGTAGAGAGTCGAGTTGCCCAGCTCTTGTCGAAGGCCGGAGAGCCGAAGATCGGGAAGCCGCTCGACGGTGTCAAAAAAATCGTTCACGCGCGGCTGCACCAACGAATTCAAGCTCCAGTTTCGCCAAGATTTTTCCAACTCGACGTAGCTGGAAGGCTGAACGTTTCGGCGATACTCCGCTTCGAAGAAATCACGAATAACCTGGGCGTCACTCTGATACCGAACGGCCCCCTTGACCGTCAGGTTACTGGAACTGTTGCTCCACTGATGATCGAACCACGCGCGCTGACGCTGGTCATTGATCGGGCGCTGGAACGAATCCAGCCCGGGGAGGTCGTCATGGGTAAAGTAATACTTGGCCTGCCCTTTGCCGATTTCAGGCAGGTCGTACCGAATCTCTGGGCCATAACCAAACCCGCGTTTCTGACGTGCATCTAGATCCAACACCAACTCCACCTCATCGCTGACATGATAATGGTAGCTGGAAAGGAGATAGGGACCGAACCGGCTGCGATAGCCGGGAAGCAGCACCCAATTGTTCGGATGCCGCTTGAGCGATCGTGTCCACACCGGGAGATAGAACACCGGCATCTTCCCAATGCGGATGGTCGCCTGCTCCGCCTTGATATACTCGCCCGGCACGATGGTGATCCGCTTCGCCTGAACGTAGTAGCCCGGTTCAGCATAGTCATCGGTGGTGAGGATCGCGTGGTCCGCAGTGTGCAGCTTCGTACTGAGATCGGAATGGAGGTGCTCCCCGGCAGCAAAAAAGGGCATCTGACCGGTCCGAAATTTCTCACCGGAAAAGCGCCGCGTTTTAAAGTTATACTCGAGCTTGTCCCCAATCCATACCTCGCCTAAGCGCTCGATGCGAACATTTCCCTCCGCCTTCACATCGCCGGTGGCTTGATTGAAGGAGGCCCGATCGGCGGTCATCACGGTATCCCGGTAGCGAACGCGTCCTCCCCCGGTGAGCAAAATATCGCCCGTGTCGCCCTCCCAGGAGGTTTTGGCGTGCGGACCGGTGGCCTTGTAATCCCATTCCTCATCCGCGGGATTCACCGCGTACAGACCTAGCGAAGAGGCGAGCAACAGAACCGCTATAATGGCGTGGAGAATCCGCATGTAGGCGGGCAGAGCTAAACAAAGGGGGGGCGCAGTGCCAAGCGGGATTATGGGGTGCAATTAAAAGTGGGTGAGATCTGGATCCTTGGAGAAAGCCTGAATGGGTCGCCGCGTGAGCGCGCCGCCCACTTCAGCGGCCGCGATGTCCCG
>JAYTTC010000461.1:0-5187 GCA_043745255.1 Verrucomicrobiales bacterium | reverse complement strand
GAAGCCACCCGGCACCTGGCAGCTTGATCTGATTTAGCAGGCGACGTCTTTCGGTTCTCGCCCCCCATTGCATGAAGATCACCAAGCAAGCACGACGCGACGGCAAATCCCTCTTTGGCAGCTGCAAGGTCAACGGGCAGCTAGATGAGGCGAAAATTCGTCAAGCGGTGTCGGCGGTCATTGCGCAAAAGCCCCGCGGTTATATGGGGGCGCTCACGCACTTTCAGCGTTTGGTGAAGCTGGATATGGCCCGTCGCTCCGCCACGGTGGAGAGCGCGGTGACCTTGACCTCCGCCTCGCAAGCAAGCATTCAGCAAAGCCTGGCCACTCGGTACGGTGCCGGCATCCAGTTGACGTATTCGCAGAATCCCGCCCTGATCGGCGGACTGCGAATTCAGGTGGGCAGCGATGTGTATGATGGGAGCGTGCAGGCCCGTCTCGCGGCTCTCAGCGATAGTTTTTAACCGACGTGAGTTTTCTACTAAGACAGAGATAGCGCTATGAGTTCACTTCTCCAGGATATCGAAGCCCAAATTTCCGGCGTCAAGACGTCGGTCTCCAAGCAAAACGTAGGTGTCGTCCGGGAATGCTCCGACGGCGTCGCCAAGATCGAAGGTCTTTCCGACTGCATGGCCAACGAGATGTTGGACTTTGGCAACGGAGTGATCGGGCTGGCGCTGAACCTGGAAGAAACCGAGGTCGGTGCCATCATCCTCGGTGACTATCTTGGCGTCCGCCAAGGGACCGAGGTCCGCACTACCGGCAAGCTACTCTCGGTGCCGGTGGGCAAGGGATTGCTGGGTCGCGTGGTCGACGTTCTGGGTCGACCCTTGGACGGTAAAGGACCGATCCAAGAGACTGCTTTTTATCCGGTGGAGAAGATCGCCCCTGGCATTATCAAGCGCCAGTCTGTGACTCAACCTTTGCAGACGGGCATCATGTCCGTTGACGCGATGATTCCCATCGGCCGCGGCCAGCGCGAATTGATCATCGGTGATCGTTCGACCGGCAAGACCACCATCGGGGTGGACACGATGATCAACCAGGCGCGCATGAATAAGCAGGGTCGCGCGTTGGGTGATAAGGGATTTCGTCCCGTCTACAACATCTACGTCGCAGTCGGCCAGAAGCAGTCCAACATCGCCCGCGTGATTGCGGAGTTGGAGAAAGCGGGCGCGATGGAAGACAGCATCGTGGTGGCGGCAGGGGCCTCCGATTCCGCCGCGAACCAGTATCTGGCACCGTTCTCCGGGGCCTCGATGGGTGAATGGTTCATGGACAACGGAATGGATGCATTGATTATTTTCGACGATCTATCCAAGCAGGCGGTGGCCTATCGCCAAGTTTCCCTGGTGCTGAAGCGCCCCTCCGGCCGCGAGGCGTATCCCGGTGACGTCTTCTATCTGCACAGTCGCCTGCTTGAGCGCAGCGCTCGGGTGAATGAGAAAAACGGCAACGGATCGCTCACCGCGCTCCCGATCATCGAGACCCAGGCGGGCGACGTTTCCGCCTACATTCCGACCAATGTGATTTCTATCACGGACGGTCAGATCTATCTGGAAACCGATTTGTTCTACCAGGGCATCCGTCCGGCGATCTCGGTCGGCCTTTCCGTCTCGCGCGTCGGTTCCGCTGCGCAGATCAAGGCCATGAAGCAGGTTGCCGGTAAGATCAAGCTGGAGCTGGCGCAGTATCGTGAGCTCGCGGCATTTGCCCAGTTCGGCTCCGATCTTGATGCGAAGACCCAGGCCACTCTGGAACGTGGAAAGCGGATCGTAGAGCTCTTCAAGCAGAACCAATACAATCCCATCGCGGTGGAGATTCAGTCCGCCATTCTCTACTCCATGCAGAACAATCTGCTCGATGATGTGCCGGTGGAGAAGGTGAAGGATTTTCAAATCAAGCTGACCACCTTCCTGGAAGATCGCAAAGAGCCGCTCCTCGCGAAGATTCGGGCCGAGAAGGCGTTTAGCGATGCCTTGGGTGCCGAGCTAAAGGCCGCCATCGCCGAGTTCAAGCAGACCTACAGATAACCGCTCCCATGCCGAGCACACGCGACATTCGCCGCCGGATCAAGTCGATCAAGAATACGTCTCAGATCACGAAGGCCATGCAGATGGTGGCTTCCTCCAAAATGAGGAAGGCCCAGCTGGCCGCGTTGGCGGGCCGTCCGTATGCCACCTTGATGAACGATATCCTCGCTGCGGTCGGCGAAGGCTCCGGCGACTTCTCTGATCCGCTGATGGAGAAACGAGGGGTGCGCAAGCGCGCGGTGATTCTGATCAGCACCGACAAAGGCTTGTGCGGCGCGCTGAATTCGAACTTGCTCCGTGAGGTGGGTCGGTTTGATAAAGACACCACCGTCTTCATCTGCGCCGGACGCAAAGGTTCGCAGTTTATCGCGCGCACCAAACGTCAGCTGGCCGCCGAGTTCACCTACAAAGACGCGCCGCAGTTCGTCGAGGCACGCGCCATTTCCAAGTTCGCGCAGGACCTGTTCCTCAAGGGCGAGGTGGACCGCGTGGATGTGCTCTTCACTAACTTCATCAACACGCTCACTCAGAAACCCGAGATCCGCCAGTTTCTTCCCATCGGGCAGATTACGGCGGTGGAAGCTGGAGTGGCCGGCCACGGCGAGGCCAAGGCCTTGAAGAAAAGCGAGGTGGAGTATTTGTTTGAGCCCGGTGCCGCCACCGTGCTGGGCAATCTGCTTCCTCACTATCTTAATTTTCAGGTCTTCCAATTCCTCTTGGAAGCGAAGGCCTCGGAACATAGCGCTCGAATGGTGGCGATGAAGAACGCCACCGATAATGCCAAGCAGCTGATCAAGGACCTGACCCTTGAGTATAACAAGTTGCGACAGGCGAATATCACGAAGGAACTTTTGGAAATTACCAGCGCTGCGATGGCGATGGGCTAAGACACTATCTCATGAACAAAGGCAAAATCGTTCAAATCATCGGTCCTGTTGTGGACGTGGAGTTCGTTGGAGCACTTCCGGCGATCTACAACGCCCTGACCATTGAATTCACTCCGCCAGGCGGATCCAAGACCAAGCTGACGCTCGAAGTGCAGCAGCATCTCGGTGACAACTGGGTGCGCGCCGTGGCGATGAGCACCACCGAAGGCCTGAAGCGCGGACAGGAAGTCAACGACGTCGGAGGTCCGATCACCATGCCTGTCGGCGAGGGCGTGATGGGGCGCGTGTTTAACGTCACCGGTGATCCGGTGGACGAGCAAGGCCCCGTGATCGCGGACAAGTATAACCCGATTCATCGCAGCGCTCCCGCGCTGGTGGATCAGTCCACCAGCCCTCAGCTTCTGACCACCGGTATCAAGGTGATCGATCTGATCTGCCCCTTTCTCAAGGGCGGTAAAGTCGGAGCGTTCGGCGGAGCAGGGGTCGGCAAGACGGTCGTCATCATGGAACTCATCAACAACATCGCGAAGCTGCACGGCGGCATCTCGATGTTCGCGGGGGTTGGTGAGCGAACCCGTGAGGGCAACGATCTTTACAATGAAATGATCGAAGCCAAGGTCATCAAAGTGGAAGAGGATGAGAACGGCCACCCCAAGAAAAATGCCGACGGCCTCCCCATCATCAAAAAGGGTTCTCGAATCGGTCTGGTGTACGGCCAGATGAACGAACCTCCTGGAGCCCGTCTTCGCGTCGCGCTGTCGGCTCTCGCGGTGACCGAGTATTTCCGCGATGAGAAGAATCAGGACGTGCTGCTGTTTGTCGATAATGTCTTCCGTTTCTCGCAGGCCGGCTCCGAGGTTTCCGCATTGCTTGGCCGCACGCCGAGCGCCGTCGGTTACCAGCCGACCCTCGCGGCGGAGATGGGCAACTTGCAGGAGCGCATCACCTCGACCAAGAAGGGGTCCATCACCTCCTTCCAGGCGGTTTATGTGCCTGCGGACGACTTGACCGACCCCGCACCCGCCACGACCTTCGCGCATTTGGATGCCACCATCGTCTTGGAGCGATCCATCGCCGAGTTGGGCATCTTCCCGGCCGTCGATCCGCTATCCTCGAACTCTCGCGCCCTAACCCCCGACATCGTCGGCGAGGAGCATTACAATGTGGCCCGTGGCGTCCAGAAAGTGTTGCAACGTTATAAGGATCTTCAGGACATCATCGCGATTCTGGGCATGGACGAGCTCAACCCGGAAGACAAGCTGACGGTGTATCGGGCCCGCAAAGTGCAGAAGTTCATGAGCCAGCCGTTCACGGTGGCGCAGGTTTTCACCGGACGTGAAGGCAAGCAGGTTCCCCGCGAGGAGACCGTTCGAGCGTTCAAGGAAATCCTCGAGGGCAAGCACGACGACGTTCCCGAGAACAATTTCTACATGAAGGGCTCGATCGACGAGATCAAAGAGTAGTTGAGCGACTGTTGGGTAGGACGCGGTCGGCCTGCCTCTCCCGGTCCATCCGTTCAATCGCAACGCAATTACCCATCTACAAGCCATGGCTCTGAAGCTCGAAATTGTAACGCCCGAGGCGAGGATCTACTCGGAGACCGTCGATATGGTCACGCTGCCAGGCATCGAGGGGGAGATGGGAATCTTTCCGAACCACGTGGCTCTGATGACCCAGGTGGTGGCGGGCGAAGTGATCGTGAAGCGAGGCTCGCAGAGCCAGCACCTCGCGGTGGGAGACGGTTTTGTTGAGATCACGGGAGATCGAGTTGCGATCCTCACCGACATGGCGATGAAGTCGGACGATATCGACGAGATCAAGGCAGAAGAGGCTCGCAAGCGCGCCGAATCCCGGTTGCAGGAAAAGCTAAGCCAGGAGGAGACGGCCTCCGTCACCGCGGCGCTCGCTCACTCCCTCGCCCAGCTCAAGGTCAAGCGACGCCACCGCGGCTAGCAGCCTGTCGGACTTCTCACTCGGACGTGAGTCCGAGTATTCGGGTCGTTTGTGCTGAGAGAGCTATCTCTGCGGAATCGCCGTGACAGGCTGCTGCGTCCGATTGAGCTTCCCCAGAATCCTTCCAGCCCTGGGCCTCTCGACTCTGTGGCCAAACGGAAACTCTCTCTCCAGCTTTAGTCCCGCTCAGAGCTGCTTGCACGTTTCAGTCGGTCGGCAATCCCGCGCCACTCCACTCCTTCGGGCACGGCTTCGACCACAATCAGATCGGCGTTCTCTAGATCGCAGCGATGCAGTTCGGCATAGAGTGCCCT
>JAYTTC010000460.1:0-5214 GCA_043745255.1 Verrucomicrobiales bacterium | reverse complement strand
CCGGGGAGGAGAAACCTGTTCCGAGAACCTACTTCTGTCGGGACATCGCGGCCGCTGAAGTGGGCGGCGCGCTCACGCGGCGACCCATTCAGGCTTTCACCAAGGATCCAGATCTCATCCATTTGTAATTGCACCCGCGCCAAAACGCTCGGCCGACATTGAGAAGTGGAAGAGGATTCAGGTTGCCCTTCCCGTTCAGGTCGAAGGTTTTCTCCGGTTCCTCGCCGGGACCCTCTTTGCGTCATGCACCCATCACTTCAAACTCGCGCACATCGAGGGCGTTCATTCCTGATTTCTGGTTGGGCCTAGGTTCCAGTTGGGCGAATCCGTTAAGTCGCTCCGCTTTCCCGTTGCAGAAATGTCGATTGGCACCGCTGCACCGGTCGAATGCGGACGCCCGCTGACAATCGTGGCAACCGCCAGGGCGGAAGAGCGCACGAAGCCGCGGCGCGTGAGCAGAGCGGATGGCGTTTCTTGGTTCATGGCCTCATGAGGTGGATGGAGCGGCAACGATGAGAGTGGATGAACTCGTCGGCTCCCGCACTTCCATCATGCTTTGGAGCAGGCGGTTCATTGCGCTGAGCAGGAGTTCAGGGCTTCGGGAAGGATTCAGCGGCGACCGGTTCAAACTCGAAGTAGGCGAAATTGTTTCCCTTGCCATAGTGGAAGGTCAGGAGTTGCGCGGGATGCCCAGCAATTCCTAGATTTTCATACGACGGCAACCTTTACACAGTGGATGGGTGGAAGCGCGTCAAACACGCATTCCCATTTCTCGCCGCCGTCCCGACCCAGCCAAAGCTGTCCCGTGGTGGTGCCGAAGTAGAGGGCGGGCGACGAGAGTTCGTCGATGTCCATCGCGTCGCGCAGCACGGTGAAGTAGCTGTCCTTTTTGGGCAGTCCGTGGGTGAGCTTCTTCCATGAGCTGCCGCCGTTTTCGCTGCGCCAGATCGCGGGCACGCCGCCGGGACAGGTGCGCGTCATCGGTTCGAGCGGCACCACGTAGAGAATGTCGGGGTTGTGTGGATGTACGACGAGCGGGAAACCGAAGTCGGAGGGCAGTCCCTTGGCGATCGAGCGCCAGGTGTGGCCGTGGTCGTCGCTGCGCAGCACGCCGATATCCGGCCGCCGCCCGCCTGGCCCATCCCATTCGGCCCAGCCACCGTGGTTCTGCATGTAGAGACGTCCGGGCGCATCCTTGTGGCCCGCGATCTTGTGGACGCATTGGCCGAACTCGGGGAAGGGATCGGGCGTGAACCCCGCTCCGACGCCATGGTTGGCAGCTGAAAAAGTCTCGCCACCATCTTCGCTCAAGTAGTGGCCGCCTGTTGAGATGCCGAGATGGACGCGATTTCCGTCGCGCAAGATCGTGTGCATGCAAAGACCGCCATTGCCCGGTTGCCACTTGCGTGCGTGCTCGTGGTTGCTGATGCCCGGAACCAGCTCCCAGGAATCGCCACCGTCTCGGCTCTTGAATAGCGAGGCCGGCTCGACGCCGCACAACAGCTCCTTCCGTTCCTTGCCTGCTTCGAGCGACCAAATGTTGGCCAGCGCTCGGCCGTCCTCCTTCGGGAACGCGGGTGCCGATTTCGTCTCTTTGAATGTCTTTCCCAGATCCGTGGAGCGCAGGACCTTCATACCGAAGAAAGGATTGCAACTCGACGCATAGAGTCGTGGGGTGCCGCGGGTGTCAATCAGCGCGGAGTAGACACCGACGCCTTGGTTGAAGGGACCGCGCAGCGTAAAGCCGCGCCGGGACTTCGACGACTCGGCCACGAACAGCCCTTTCTTGGTTCCGATGCAAAGGATGATTCGGTCGCTCATAGTTTAACCTCCTGAGACTGCGGTCATGATGGTAACGACGTCGCCCGTTACGAGCTGTGTATCAAGCCCGTCTCGGTCGCGCATGTGGTGAATGTTTACGAAGAGATTGATGTGTCGCCGGACCGCCCCGGTTTCGTCGCAAATGCTGCGGTGAAGCGCGGGATAGCTCCGCTCGAGTGACTCAAGCAGGGTGCGAAGACTCGTGGTCCGAAGCGAAAGCTCCGATGCGCCAGCGCAGCAATCACGCAGCGGTGCGGGAACGCTGACCGTGATCTGGTTTTGCATCGGGCTTACCAGAGATGACTCTATGAAGTTGCGGGCTTTCGTCAAAACTTTTTGTTGAATAGGTAGCGGCGTCTCGCTAGAGAGCGGCCGACTTCAGCAGCCGCGATGACCCGACAGAAGTAGGTTCTCGGAACATGTCCCCTCCATCATCCGCGTTGTCCGTGCACTCCGCGGCAAAGAACCGCTCTCCGGATCGGGAAACGGGCAGGACGGGGTTTAGCCGCAAAAAGGCGCAAGAATCGCAAAAAAGACGGAGCCGCTTGGGAGATGACTCATCCTCTAAAACAGGAACCAACCCAGCTCGGTCTTTTATTAGCACTCCGTGTGCCCCCTATGGGGTGCCCTGCTTCTGTAGCGTCGTTCGTATCGTCCGATCCGGCGGGGATGGGCCGATACGGCCCACACTACAGAAGAGAACCAACGCAACGGAGAGGGCCCGAAGTTCCGACAACAATATCGGGACAGAAAAATCCGGACGGCAGAACAGGTCCGGGCCCGAATCGTCCGATACGGCGCACGCTACAGAAGCAGGGCTGCAGATCTGTAGTGTGGGCCGTATCGGCCCATCCCCGCCCCATCTCTTCGAATCTGCGAGAATCCATTCTCACCCTCTTTTAACCACACCCGTGGGTGGCGGTTTCGCAAACTTGGCATTGACGCGAAGAATACTCCATGGCGAAGGTTTCAGGTGGCCTGGGTCGCCCATCATCACAATGGAGGCCTCGGTGACTCTCAGTATCGCCTCGCGCTAAAACCGTTCTGCTTGAAGCGTGCCTCGAGATGCTGAGAAAAACGCATTAGACCAAGAAGCACCCCAAATGAATAAATTCCTGATCCTTCTCACGCTATTCGCACTGACGACAGCCGGCTGGGCGGCGGAGGAGATCGTTGTGGCCGATTTCGAAAACGAAAGCTACGGCACCTGGAAGAGCACCGGCGATGCTTTCGGCCCTGGACCGGCGCGCGGCATGCTGCCCGGCCAAATGCAAGTGGAGGGGTTCAAGGGAAAGGGCCTGGTTAACTCTTTTTTCAAAGGCGACGCCAGCACAGGCACACTGACTTCACCTGAGTTCAAGATACAGCGCAAGTTCATCGGGTTCCTCATCGGAGGTGGGAAGAGTCAAGAGAAGCTGTCCTTAAATCTGCTGGTGGACGGCAAGGTTGTACGCCAGGCCACCGGCCCAAACGACAAGGCGGGTGGCAGTGAGATGCTCTCGTCGGAATCATGGGAGGTGAGCGAATTCGCCGGACAAAACGCTGTCGTTCAGATCGTGGATCGTGCCACCGAGGGCTGGGGACACATCAACGTGGACCACATCGTCCAGACTGACCGCAGGCCGCCAGGATGGGTCATCGACGCGAGGCGGGAGTTCAGGATCGAGAAGCGTTACCTCAACCTGCCGATCAAGAACGGTGCCACCCGCAAGGTCACGACGTGGGTTGAGGGTCGCGTGGAGGTCAGGAATGACATCTGTCTTGCGGACGCCGCTCCGGATTGGTGGGCGCCGATGGACGTCAGCGCCTGGCGCGGAAAAACCGTCACTCTCCAAGTGGATCGTCTCTCGGAAGACTCCGTCGCCCTGAGTGCCATCGAGCCGAGCGACTCTCTTAAGGATTCGGAAAGCCTCTACCGCGAATCGCTGCGCGGGCAATTTCATTTCTCTCCGCAACACGGTTGGAACAATGACCCGAACGGGATGGTTTATTTTAACGGCGAGTACCATTTATTCTTTCAGCACAATCCCTACGGATGGGGTTGGGGGAATATGCATTGGGGCCAGGCGGTGAGCCGCGACCTGGTTCACTGGCAGGAACTCGGCGATGCACTTGCGCCGGATGACATGGGGCCGATGTTCAGTGGTAGCGCGGTGGTGGATTGGAAGAACACCAGCGGCCTCGGCAAGGGCGGCAAACCGCCGCTCGTGCTGATCTACACCGCGGCTGGAAATCCGACAGTGCAATGCATCGCGTCCAGTATTGATGGCCGCCATTTCAGCAAGTTCAGCGGCAATCCGGTGCTGAAACAAATCAGCGCGGGCAACCGCGACCCAAAGGTCTTCTGGCACTCGCCAACGAAAAACTGGGTCATGCCGCTGTACGTTGAGACGAACAAGATCCACACCATTCATTTCTTTGGTTCCCCCAATCTGAAAGACTGGACGTATCTGAGTCGGAGCGAGGGTTTTTTTGAGTGCCCAGATTTCTTTGAACTGCCGGTGGACGGGGACGGGACGAAAAAGAAATGGGTCCTGGCTGCCGCGAGCAGCGAATATCGAATCGGCACCTTCGACGGCACAACGTTCACCCCGGAAACGCCGAAACTCCCAGGCCAGCGAGGACGCGGATTCTACGCGCCGCAAACCTTCAGCGACATTCCGCCCAAAGACGGTCGCCGGATTCAGATCGGCTGGTTCCAAACGGAGACGAAAGGGATGCCGTTCAATCAATCCATGACCCTCCCGCTCGAACTACGCCTCACGGCCACGGCGGAGGGCCCACGCCTTACCTTCACTCCAGTGAAGGAACTGGCAGCGCTGCGTGCAAAGTCGCACACCCTTGACGGCATAACTCTCACGCCCGACAGCCCCAATCCGTTGGGAGCTGTCCGAGCGGAACTGGTGGAGCTGCGCGCGGAATTCGAACCGAGTGACGCCAGCGAAGTAGCCTTCACCCTGCGCGGTGCGACCATTGTCTATGACGCGCGCAAGCAGGAGTTAGTGGTTAACGGGCATCGCACACCCGCCCCGCTGCGCGCGGGCAAGCAGAGCCTCATCGTCTACTGTGACCGCACAGGACTCGAGGTTTTCGCCAGCGACGGCCTGGTCTACGTTCCGATGCCCTTCCAACCGAAAGCGGATGATCTAACCCTTGGCGTGCAGGCGAAGGCTGGCAGCGTGAAGTTCAGCGCCTTGAAAGTTCATCAACTCAAGTCTGCGTGGGCATCGAGCAAGCATTCGCCTTAAGAGTGCGATAGCCCCGGTGGACACCGTCCGGTCAATCCTTAGCCAAGACATGAGAAACACAATGACGCACCTGAACGACGCTGTTGCCGGCACCAAGTCGCCGCACTCGCAGGGTAGTCCTCGCGCCCGCCTCTTAGGGGTCGCT
>JAYTTC010000459.1:0-5226 GCA_043745255.1 Verrucomicrobiales bacterium | reverse complement strand
AGATCTACCCTATTTTCTGCACGCGGGGCTACACCGTGTTCGCCATCCGCCCGGGTTCAAAGACGCGATACACCGTCGCAGAGATGGATCGGCACGTGAAGCTGGGCATCCGATACATCAAGGAGCATGCGACGGAGTATGGAATCGACCCGGAACGACTCGGAATCACCGGCGCCTCTGCCGGAGGTCACTTAGCCACCCTCGCCGCCCTCACCCCACTCGCCGGCAAACCGGACTCCGATAAAGCCAGTCAGCGCCTCAGCACGAGCGTGAAGGCGGTCGGAGTCTTCTTCCCTCCGACCGATCTAGTGGAATGGGACACGGACAAAAAGCCCGATCCCGAGATCGTGGGACCTCTACTTTTTCTGAATGGTTCCAAGGGCCATACCGAGGAGGAGATCCTAGCCAAATCACGCGAAGCCTCCCCACTCTATCGAGTGGCCACTCCCACCATTCCATTTCTGCTCATTCACGGGGACTCCGACTCGACAGTTCCGATTTCCCATTCTCAAAAACTTGTCGATGCCATCAAGAAAGTTGGCGGTTCCGCGGAGCTGATCATCAAAAAGGGAGGCGGACATGCGTGGATCACCCTTCCTGAGGAAGTGAGAACCCTGGCCGACTGGTTCGACGCAAAGCTGGGCGCAAAGCCGATCACTGTTGAAACCAAGAAGACACCCTGACATAACCTCCTCGTTACCCTCCGATGATCGACACCGATACCAATTGTGGACTTCCTGTTCGCCTCTCTGATAATTCGCCTCCGAGCACAGCTCAATCCGCGTCCGCGCAGAGCGCTACACTCGCGCTGAGGGAGGCGAAGAATAACACATCAACTCTGGCAAAACTTGCCTCGAGTGAGGCCAGGTTCAGGACATTGGTGGAAGGGACGGGGGTGATTCTCTGGGAGTACGATGCCCAAAGCGCGATCTGCAAGTATGTTTCCCCCCAGGCCGCCAAGCTCGGCTTCCCGTTGGAGGACTGGCAGCAACCCAATTTCTGGGCGAATCACGTGCATCCGGAGGATCGTGAGTGGGCGGTCGCTTTCAGCGCCAAGGAAATCAAGGCTGGGCGCAATCACCGCATGCAGTATCGGTTTCTCACAGCGCAGGGCGATTACGTCTGGATCGACGACGTGGTGACGCTTGATGCGCAAAAAAACCAGAGTGCCATCGTGCGCGGAGTGATGATCGACATCACGGAACGAAAGCAAGCAGAGTTGATTCAAGCCCAACTCGAGACACAACTGCGGCAGGCCCAGAAGATGGAGGCCATGGGCACCCTCGCGGGAGGCGTCGCACATGACTTCAACAACATCCTGAGCTCGATCATTGGCTATACCGAAATTGCCCGACACGATTGCCATGGGAACACGGAGGTGGAGGCCAGCCTCTCCGTCGTGCTTCAGGCAAGTCGACGAGCCAAGGAACTGATCCACCAAATCCTCCGTTTCAGTCGACAGGAAAAACCCGAGATGCAGCCGGTATGCCTCCGGCCCTTGATCGAAGAGACGCGCACCTTACTCCGAGGCATCTTTCCCGCGCCGATGACCCTCGAGGTTTCAACACCCAAGAACCTCCCTCACATACAGGGCGACGCCGCCCAACTGCAGCGAGTGCTGATGAATCTCGCGACCAACGCGGCCCACGCACTCCAAGCAACTCCGAACGCGCGGTTGGAGATCATCGCCCGCCAATTCGATGTCGAATCTAGCTTCGCCACCGTGCATCCCGACCTTTCGCCGGGGCCTCATGTGGAGGTCCAAGTTCGCGACAACGGCTGCGGGATGAGCGAGGCGGACTTAACTCGTATTTTCGATCCGTTTTTCACGACCAAAAACCCCGGACAAGGCACCGGACTAGGACTCTCGGTGGTCCATGGAATCGTGAGAAGCCACCACGGGACGATTCGAGTGCAAACCCAGCCGGGCGCAGGCACGACATTCTTCCTCTATTTCCCTGTGGGCGAAGGAAGCCAACTTCTCCCTCACGTCCCCAGCGGCTTCGTGATGGCTCAAGCCAATGAACGGATCCTCTTCATCGACGACGAACCGAGTCTCTGCGCGTTGGGGAAGCGCGTCCTGGAGCGGGCCGGCTACCGGGTCACCCCTGTTTCAAACGCCGCTGATGCCGTCGCTCAACTCCGGGCGGATCCGAAGGCTTTCGACGCAGTGGTCACCGACCTCGCCATGCCAGGAACCATTGGGCTGAGCCTGATCCGCCAACTCAGGGCATTGCGGGCCGATCTTCCGATCCTACTGACCACGGGCAATGCAGACTGCCTTAACGAGTCCGAAGCGCGAGCGCTTGGACTGGGCGAGATCCTTCTCAAACCCAGCGACTCGAGCGCCCTTTCCCAGGCTGTCGGCCGTGTTCTGAAAGCCCCAGGCAAGCCCGCTACCGACCTGAGGAAACCCAGATCTGTGACGAATGATCCACGAAGTCCTTGGTCAAAGGACCCAGCGAGGTGGGGAGCTTTGTTTGTTACCGGCTCCTGAGCTCCGATAGCCGCGTGAGCTGACCTCCTGCAGCATCAAAGTTTCCCGGTGCCAGCCAGCGCTGAAAAGCCATCTCCAAGGTCGGCCATTCGCTTCCAATGATCGCATACCACGCGGTATCGCGGTTCCTGCCTTTGACCACCGTGGCTTGACGGAATATCCCTTCGAACAAAAAACCAAGCCGCTCCGCAGCAGCGCGCGATTTCGCGTTCAACGCATCGCACTTCCACTCATAGCGTCGATACCCTATCTCGAAAGCCCTTTTCATCATGAGATACATCGCCTCTGTTGCCAGCGGAGTGCGCTGCAGTTCGGGCGAAAACTGAAGATGCCCCACTTCAATCGACCCGCTGGCGGGCGTGATTCGAAGATAGCCAGCCAGGCCCACAGCACGCCCCGAGATTTCATCGAGGATCGCAAAGAAAAGCGGATCCTCACCTGTGGCATTCTCGCGGAGCCACTGCCGGTAAGAATCCAGCGTGGGAAAAGGTCCATAGGGGAGATAGGTCCACAGCGCTCCGGTCGAGTCGCGTGAGAGCGCGGAGTAGAGATCGGGCGCATGACGATCAGAGTCGAGCGGATCGAGCGTACAGAACCGGCCTTGCATCGTCGTCCGCGCGGGCCAGAGCGGTGGTGTCCAATTGGGCAGAGCGAATCCGATCTCCTGACCGAGCGCGTTACGTTGAGTTGAAGCGGTTATCATCGTCAGTCGGGCCGAATCATTTCAAATCGATCCTGAATGCGACATTACCAGTGATGCCCTGCCATGCGGCCGATCCAAGTGAAGCTGATCTCCTCGGATACGCCCGCTCCGCAAGACCCCCTTCAAGATCAAGTTCCATGAAGTGGAAATTACTAAGCCATTTCTCAGAACGCCAGCCTCCTGACACCCGCGAGTGAAGGAAGGGTTCAGAGGTTCCGTCGTTTTTGCCATCTCTGCCACCGGCGGCCGTGATAGAGCGGGCTTTCAGCCCTCATTGGATTTTGGGGCGAGATCCTGGGCCGATGGCCCAAGCGGGAATGAGCGCGCGCCATTGACGCTGGAGTCCGACCCGCCAAAGGCGCGATCCGCCGCGCGATTGACACCTCTCGACCCCCTCTCTAGCGTCGCATCGCTGTGATGCAAGCATTGCCGGACTCCATCCTCGAACTGATACGACGCACGTCCGCTGAGATTCCTGACGATGTGCATCGCGCCATCGTGAATTCCCTGGAGCAGGAGAAAAAAGGAACCATCGCCGAGTCCGCCCTGAAGCTCATCGAGCGAAATATCCAGCTCGCCAAGCAGAAATCTCAGCCTATCTGCCAAGACACCGGTAGCGTGATTTTCTATGTCGAATGTCCGATCGGTTTCGACCAAGTAGCCTTTGAAGAAACCGCGCGCGCCGCTGTGACGCTTGCGACCAAAAAAGGCTTCCTCCGCCAGAACTCAGTCGATTCGCTCACCGGAAAAAACGATGGCACCAACGTCGGCCCCGGTGCGCCCGCGTTTCACTTCCATCAACACCGCACGGTAGAAACTCAGGTTCGCCTCATTCTTAAAGGCGGAGGCTGCGAGAACGTGGGTGCGCAATACTCGCTCCCAGAGGAGAGCCTGAACGCCAATCGTGATCTGAATGGATGTCGCAAAGCGATACTCGACGCGGTGCTGCAGGCACAAGGCAGGGGCTGCGGCCCGGGAGTGCTCGGAGTCTGCATTGGCGGAGATCGCGCCACCGGATACGAATTCTCCAAGACCCAGTTCCTCCGGCTTCTCGACGATCGCAATTCCGACCCGCAACTCGACGCCCTGGAGCAGGACATTCTCACGACCGCCAACGAGCTGGGCATCGGTCCGATGGGCTTCGGCGGAAAAAGCACCCTGCTGGGCGTTAAAATCTGCACCGCAAATCGCGTGCCCGCCTCCTACTTTGTCAGTGTGAGCTATATGTGCTGGGCCTACCGTCGCCAAGGCATCGCTCTTGATCCAGACGGACGGATCAGCCAGTGGCTCTACTGATCAGAGAACCTCGTATGATTCAAATTTCAGCTCCCTTCACGCCCGATAAGATCAAAGCCCTCAAGGTGGGGGATGAGGTGGAGATCAGCGGTGTGTTTTTCACCGGACGCGACGCCCTTCACAAATATCTTCACGAAGGCGGCCAGCTTCCGCCGGAGGTGAACTTACGCGACGGGATCCTCTATCACTGTGGACCGGTCGTGATCAAAGACGAGCAAGGCCGGTGGAAAGTCACCGCAGCGGGACCCACTACCTCCATTCGCGAAGAGCCCTATCAGTGGCAGATCATCCGAGACTTCGGACTTCGGGGCGTGGTCGGCAAAGGAGGCATGGGAGAGCGCACACTCAAGGCATGCCGCGACTATGGATGCGTCTACTTTCATGCCGTTGGAGGTGCCGCTCAGGTTCTTGCTGAATGCATCACTCAGGTTCGGAACGTTTACATGATGGAAAAATTTGGAGCGCCTGAGGCCATTTGGGAGCTGCAAGTGGAACGTTTTCCGGCGGTGGTCACCATGGATGCAAACGGAGGCTCGCTTCATGATAAGATCCTCGCCGAAAGCCGCGAGGCGCTGTCGAGCCGTTTGTGATCACTTCAGGAGTCTTGCTCCACAGCATCGCACCCAAAGTTTCCTACCGACCCTAAGCAAATCACCCCCGATCCAGTGGGACATGGGCCGATACGGCCCACTCTACAGAACTGCAGTCCGTCTTCTGTAGTGTCGTCCGT
>JAYTTC010000458.1:0-5227 GCA_043745255.1 Verrucomicrobiales bacterium | reverse complement strand
AAACCAAACGCGACTCTGCCAGCGAAGCCAGGGCACAGAAAAAAGCCGGGTACGAGCGAGCGAAACAGGATCGTGCGCAGGCTCAGCGCGCGGCCCGGGAGCAAGCAGCGCAGGTCAAACTCAGTCAACACCCCGCTAAGCCGACTCCGGTTGCGGCCTCCAAAGCGGCTGCAGTCACCGCTGAAACCGCAGCTCCCAAGGCTCCGACCGCACCTCGAACCAAGGCGGAAAAGCTTTCGAACCTGTTGAAGTCTTATACCCGCAGTCAGGATCCGATCAGCGCCGAACAATACCACCGAGAGCGGGCGCAAATCATTGCGGAGCCCTGAGGGGGTCTTTCAGCGAACGGAGACAGGCTCTTTCGCGGCCGGAGGTGTTAAAATCCTAGGTCGCTTTTTTGTAAGAGCTCTTCGCTCCCGAACCATTGCACTCCCAGCTTCCCTTTGCCATAACAGCCGCCCATGCACGATTTTCGTTATATCGGATCCAAGTTGTGTTGTGAAGAAGTCCCGCTCGACTCTCTCGTCAAAGAGTTCGGGACGCCGCTTTATGTGTATTCGCAACACACGCTAACGGACCATTTCCAAAAGCTCGATCGCGCACTCGCTCCACTGAACCACATGATTTGTTTCGCCATGAAGGCGAATTCCAATCAGGCCGTGATGCGCACTTTGGCGAACCTCGGCAGCGGTTTTGACGTGGTCAGCGAGGGTGAGCTACGTCGGGTGATCGCCGCAGGTGGGGATCCTTCCCAATGCGTGTTCGCGGGCGTGGGCAAGACCGGATCGGAGATTGAGTTCGCCATTCGCAAGGGAATCTATTCCTTCAATGTGGAGAGCGAGCCAGAGCTCGAGCGGATCAATCAAATCGCCGGACAGCTGAAGCTCAAAGCTCCGGTCGCGGTGCGAGTGAATCCCAACATCGACGCCGGTACCCACGCCAAGATCACCACGGGCACCTACGAGAACAAGTTCGGAATCGCATTCGAGAAGGTGGAGCGCGTTTATGCGCGCGCCAGCAAGCTGAAGCACCTCCGACTTCGCGGGATCCAGATGCATATCGGTTCCCAGCTCACCGAGGTGAAACCGTTCGAGATGGCGGTCAAGAAGATTGCCCCCTTGGTCGCCAAGCTTTCTGCCAGGCACGGGTTCGAGTTCTTTAGCATTGGAGGAGGACTTGGGATCGTCTATCAGCCAGCCCTCGAGAGCGGCAGACCGAACTGGTGGAAGACCACAGCAGCGCGCAAGATTCTCACTCCGTCGCTGTACGCCGCCACCTTGGTTCCGCTGCTGCAACCGCTCGGTCTAAGGATCCTGCTGGAGCCCGGTCGATTCATCGTTGGCAACGCCGGGGCTCTCGTCACTCGGGTGGAATACGTCAAGCGCACCGGGAAGAAGAATTTCGTGATCGTGGATGCCGCGATGAATGATCTCATCCGCCCCGCGTTCTACGATTCCTATCACGAAATTGTTCCCCTGCAGGGGAAAGGCGGTGCGAAAATTCCAAGCGATGTCGTCGGTCCAATCTGCGAATCGGGTGACTATTTCGCCAAGGACCGTCCGCTGGTCAAGGTCGGGGAAGGGGACTGCCTCGCTCTGCTGAGCGCCGGTGCCTATGGCTCAGTGATGGGTTCGAACTACAACAGCCGAGCCCTCGCCGCCGAAGTGTTGGTAAATGGTAAACAGGCCGCGCTGGTGCGTGAACGCCAGCCGTTGGCGGATATTTGGAAATTGGAAAAAACACCCGCCTGGCTGAAATAGGCGTTGGAATCCCATTCTATGAGCGATCCGTTGCCTCCGACAGCAGAGAAAAAAACCAAAGGATGTTGGTTTTACGGGTGCCTCACTTTGGTCGTTCTTGGAGCTCTGGCAGGGATTGGAACTTTCTTCACTGCGCGATACTTGGTTCGTCAGGTCTCGGTGCTGGTCGAGAAATACACCGAGGCCTCGGCCACGCCTCTGCAGCCGGTGAAGTTGACGCCCGAGGAGCGCAAGGCACTCCACGAGCGTGTCAATACATTCACGGGTGCGCTTGGCGCGGCGGGAGCGCAGGGGGCCGAATTGTCGCTGACTGGGGACGAGTTGAATGCCCTGCTTCAAGATAGCCCAGGCATTGGACCGATCGCGAACCAGGTGCGGGTACGGATCGAGCAGGGTATCCTTTCCGGCAGCTTGAGCTGGCCCCTCGACAATCTCGGTCCGCTGAAGCAGAGCGGACGTTTCCTCAACGGCGAGGCAGCCATCCAAGTCTCGTTGAGCAACGGGCTGCTGAAGGTTTCGCTGAGCGATTTCAAGTTCCATGGGCAATCGTTGCCGGCCACGGTGCTGACGGGGCTCCGGGGTGTGAATTTCGCTGAGGGGGCGCAAAAAGATCCCAAATTCCGGGAAGCCCTCCAGCGGTTTGAAAGCTTGGAGGTGAAAGGGGATCGAGTGCTGATTCGGAGTCGTCCGGCGGCTCAATAGCATGCTGTCTGTTTTCGTTGAGTGGCGGAGCCCATGACAAATTTGTAATGATTCCCTGCCTTTACAATGGAACGTCTGCAAGATAAACCCTCGGTCCGTTTCATAGGAATCGCGTGACAACATGATTAAAGTCGAGAATCTCAAAAAGTCCTTTGGCACCAAGCGCGCGGTGGATGGTGTCTCGTTCACCGTGGAGCGCGGAGAAGTTCTGGGCTTCCTTGGGCCGAACGGTGCCGGGAAGTCGACGACCATGCGAATGGTCACCGGATTCATCTCTCCCTCCGAAGGCAAGGTGGCGGTGGGTGGATTCGACATGTCGGAGAATCCGATCGCAGCCAAGAAGCTGATTGGCTATCTGCCCGAAAACGCGCCCTGCTACAACGACATGACGGTTCACGGATTCCTTGCGTTTGCCGCTGAAATCCGAGGGCTTTCCGGCGATGCCAAGAAGCGCGCGATTCAACGGGTGGTCGAGTTGTGTTTTCTCGAGTCGGTGCTTCATCAGAGCGTGGACACGCTTTCCAAAGGGTATCGCCATCGTACCTGCTTTGCTCAATCCATCATCCATGATCCCGAGGTTCTCGTGTTGGACGAGCCCACGGATGGCTTGGACCCCAATCAAAAACACGAGGTTCGAAGCATCATCCGTCGCATGGGAGAGAAGAAGGCGATCATTTTTTCGACCCACATTCTTGAAGAGGTGGACGCGGTCTGTTCGAGGGCGATTATCATTGATCGCGGTCATATCGTGGCCAACGGCACTCCAGCGGAATTGCGTCAGAGATCGGATCTCGCGGGTGCTGTGACGCTGAAGGTAATGGGAGTCCCAGCCGCGCAGGTTAAGGATCGTGTCGGATCCGCTGGTGGCGTTAAGAAGGTGAACATCGTTCAGGAATTGGATTCCGTCGCGTGGGTGCGCGTTTACCCGCAATCAAAAATCATGAATGGCAACCTGGCTCGCGAAGTGGCCCTGATGGCCGGTCGTGAGGGCTGGAAGGTGGAGGAGCTGCACACCGAAGAAGGCCGCTTGGATGAGGTTTTCCGAAATATTACCATCCCCGATACCACGAAGGAGCAGCAGTCATGAGCAGTCTGAGCGCAATCAAGACCATCGCCAAGCGGGAGCTGGCATCCTATTTCACGTCGCCGGTGGCTTACGTGTTCATAGTGATCTTCCTCGTCCTGTCCGGGAGTTTCACCTTCCTTCTCGGTGGGTTTTTTGAACGCGGTGAAGCCTCTCTGGTACGTCCGTTCTTCGACTGGCATCCCTGGCTCTATCTCTTTCTGGTCCCTGCGGCCGGCATGCGGGTTTGGTCGGAGGAACGCCGTCTCGGTACTCTGGAACTACTTCTCACCATGCCCGTCACTCCGTGGCAGGCCATCGTTGGGAAGTTTCTCGCCTCCTGGCTTTTCTTGGTGATCGCCCTCGCTCTGACATTTCCGACCGTATGGACGGTCAACTATCTCGGCAACCCGGATATGGGGACGATCTTCACGGGGTATGTAGGCAGCGCGCTACTCGCGGGTGCTTACCTCGCCGTCACGTGCATGACATCGGCGATGACTCGCAACCAAGTCATTTCTTTCATTCTGTCAGTGGTGATCTGCTTCTTCTTTATCGCCGTGGGCTGGACCCCGGTCACCGAGTTCCTGAGCAAATGGCTTCCAGATCGGATGGTCGACTTGGTTGCCACCTTCAGTGTGCTGCCGCACTTCGCTGGCTTTCAGCGCGGCGTGCTCGATAGCCGTGATCTGGTATTCTTCCTCTCGATCATGGGTTTCGCCCTGTTTTGCACCGGGGTCATCATTCGAAACATCCGTTCCGGTAACTAATTTTCAGAGATTTTCCATCCCATGAACAAGAAACAGACTGAAAAGCTACTGTTCTCCGTTGCGGGCGTGGTGATCATGTTCGTGATCATCGTCGCCGCCAATGTGATCCTCGGTTTCTTTAAGGCTCGAGTAGACATGACCCAGGAGAAGCTCTTCACCCTGTCCGAGGGAACCAAGAGCATCATCAACCAGTTGTCGAAGCAGGACCAGGTGGCGGAGATCCGCTTCTACTTCAACAACGAGCGCGACGTTCACCCCATCTTCAAGAACTACGGCCAGCGTGTGGAAGATTTGCTGAACGAGTTTCGCATGTATTCCAAGGGGCGTATCGAGATTAAGAAGCTGAATCCTCAACCGGACTCCGATGAGCAGGATGCGGCTCGACTGGACGGTGTTGAGGGCCAGCAGATTCAGGTGGGTCAGGAACTCTATTTGGGTCTAGCCATCGGTATTGCTCCTGAGAAGGTGGCCATTCCTTTCCTCGATCCGCAGCGCGAGACTCTGCTAGAGTACGACATCGCTCGAGCTCTCTCTCAGGTCATGAACCCGAAGAAGGCGACCGTGGGTCTGATGACTCCGCTCCCGATTTTTGGTCAACCCTCCAATCCGATGATGGCGCGGATGGGGCAGCCGCAGCAGGGGCAGGAGCCCTGGGTGTTTCTGCAGGAGTTGCAGCGCGATTTCGACGTGCGGCAGGTTCCCATGGAAGCCGAGAGTATCGATAGCGATATCAAGGTTCTTCTGGTGGTCCACCCCAAGGACATCTCTGATAAAGCCCAGTACGCGATTGACCAGTTTGTCCTCCGCGGAGGGAAGCTGATTGCCTTCCTGGACGCGATGTCGCTGGTGGACAAACCGGCCAACCCACAGAACCCGATGATGGCTAATATGCCCGGCGGGCCCTCCTCTCTCGATAAATTGCTCAAGGCTTG
>JAYTTC010000457.1:0-5240 GCA_043745255.1 Verrucomicrobiales bacterium | reverse complement strand
ACATGGGCCGGCCAATTGGTAGTGAGTGCCGGGAAGCTGAGCCAGTTGGTCCACGGCGAGCCGGGTCGGTCCGCGATTTGTAGCGTGTAACTCCGATTCGAAACAGCCATAAAGGTCAGGCTTGCCTTGTCTACCTCATTTGTGAGCCGCTCCAGGGTCTTGATCTTAAGAAAATCAAAGGGGTCATTGGGATTTGTTCCGGCCTCATACTCTTCCAGATTCGTCAGTCCATCGAAATCCGAGTCGATGTCAGCATCTTTGGCTTCATCGAATCGAAGCTGGTGTGTCAGTTCCCACAAATCTGGCATTCCGTCCCCATCACTGTCGTTCAAGACTAACAAATTGGCGGCGGCGGAGTAAACCCTGTCGCGTGGCGTGGCCCGATTACTCACGCCAACCGAATATGAGCCCGCGTTAGTGAGTTGGGCGTGGGGGATCGAAAGAGTGGAAAGGCTTGGCACGCGGATACTCACCCCATCTTTGCGCCAAAAATAGGCGAACGGCCCAGTGCCTGAAACGGTTACACTCAGTAGGACGTTTTCGCCCACGTTCACCATCCGGCTCTCGGGGGCTGAGAGAATGGTCGGGCGATACATTAAAGCGATGGTGGCTGGCCGACTTTCCACGCTCAGGTTGGCGTCGGTCACCACGACCGTGTAGAACCCTTCCATCGATGGATCCACTCCGGCGAGCCGAAGTGCAGGCTCAGTCTCGTTTGGCAGTGCGATCCCGTTGAATTTCCACTGATATCGCAGAGGCGGCATTCCGAAGGCAGTCACTCGCATCACGAAATTGGAAGTATAGGCTACGGTAGAACCGGCGGGGTGGTTGTAGATCATGGGCGGTTGGATCAGCATCACGTTAGCGTTTGAACTCACTGCCACTCCCTTGCGACTCATGACCAGAACATCGTATTTCCCCGAGCTCTTCGGCTCAGCGAATGGAACGTGGAGTGTCGAGGTTGTCGCTGCCGCGATCGGATTTCCGTCGTAGCGCCATTGGTAAGCCAGATCTTGATCGGGCCCCGCTAGGACGTTGAGCAGGAGATCCACATAGCCTGGGTATGATCCGCTACGAGGTTGGATCAGGATCGACGGCACGACGGAATTCTCCGAACTTCTACCTGGGTTAGGTGCTGACAAGAACCAGTGAGAAGGATCCAACCCTGTGTCATTCTCATCCCCTCGGCTCAATGAAGGCCCTTGCCCTGCGGCAAGCTCTAGGCCTGGCATTTCAGGGCCGTAAGTGACCTCGTCGAGGAGGTATTTGCCTATGCCCTTTGCTGAGCGAATCGGGGCTTCCAAAGAAATGCTGCCTCCACGAGTGGGCAATGAACCAGTCCACGGGCCGAGGATCTGCACGTCCCCAGGGACCAAGTAGCGCTTTCGGAAGCGTAGCATTTGATTCACTTCGGTCTGAGGGTCAAATCCTACCACAATCAGGTAGCCGCCAGGTGGGATGACGGTTTGAGTTGGAAAAACAAACTCCACCCCCCCTCCGATCCGCCAGGTATTGGTTGGAGCGAGTGGGTCGAAGGCGAAGACTGAATCAGCCCCCGGGTTGTGCAGTTCAATAAAACGGTACGCGGTCCTTTCCATCTCTTCGACAAACTTAGGCGGTTGATACAGAAGCTCGGAGATGAGAACAGAGCCGACCCGCCATAGGCTGTTTGTTGAGCCTAGAGTTATTGACTTGAGAGGCCCCCAATGCTCGTTTCCGTGGCTATCGAAGAAGCGACCCAGTGATACTCCTGCCGGAGCCGCGCTGAACTTCACACCGTCCACGTGACCTGTGAGCCGTCCATCGGGAGTCGCGCTGAAGAGGTAGACTTCGCCCCCGAGTCCGTTGAGGTTAAAACCCGGATAGCGGCCATTGGGTTGGCCAAACTCGGCTTCGGTAAAAACACGGATGCCGTTCTTTTGCACGAATGCAGGTGCCGGGATTCTGTATTTCATGGGCTGATGGAAATTATCGGTCATGAACCAACCCTCTAGGTCGACTCCAGATTCAGCTTGGATTTCGATTGCTTGCATCTTCCCGATCTTCGGATTCGCGACGATTTCGTTGATCCGAACAGATGGTAACTCCGTGTGCGGTATGGGTGAAGCCAGCGGTCCCGGAACGTCTTCGTAGGGCCCGAGTTGCCAAAGATCTGGATTCGTCCATTCTTCAGGATCGCCATTCCCGTTGTGGATCAACGCGAAACCGAACCCATCGGAGAGTGGCTGCCACGCGGGCCGATACTGAAAGCTGAGAATAATTTCTCCATTCACATCTGCGAGCGTGAGTCGCTCTCCCTGGTTGTCCAGCGACCCGGAATACTCTCCTGCCATCCGTGAATCGACCCCGTAATGGCGCTCCCAGGCTGCCCTATTTTTCACAATCAAGACGGAACGATCCACGCTCTCGAAATCTGGCGGCGCGGGGAGATTGGTGACAGATCCGAGTGAGAAATCGAAGTGCACCCCCTCCATGAAACGCACCCCCATGAGATTGACTGGCGAGATCCCACTGTTGCGTAGTTCTAGGTATTCCAAATCGTCCAGCTCGTTTCCGGGAACATTTTTGGGATGATACATGATCCTGACGACACGTAGGTTTGCTTGCGCCAGTGTCTGATCGTCAGTCAGGGCAGTGCTCGCAGCGAGTCTACTGCCGTCCCAAAGTTCCATTCGTCCAGCTCGCGTCGAAAGAGCGCCATGGTAATTTCCTTGAACGAACAATCCGAGACCGCCTGTGGGTCGAGTGGCTCGCGCTCGGAATGCCCGGACGTCCGGGGTGAGATAGAGCGTGAGGCCTGGGGGAATTACTGTTCCGGGGAGGAAAACGTGTTGAACCATGCCCTGGAGCTGCCAGCCTGAGATGTCGACGGCCACAGTATTGGGATTGAAAAGCTCGATATACTCCTCACCCGGATTACCCGTGGCGCTCACACGCTCGACCTGACCGAAGGCGAGGTTCAGCCCGGGCTGAGCGGCTTGTGGCACTCGACCCGAGTCGATCTTCTTGGTGGCGTTGGTCTCGTTGTGAGTTACAAACAGATGCACGCGACGAGGTGCCAGATACTGATTTTGGAGAGCTTTCACCGCCGTCCCCATGTCTTGGTCCACGCCGTAGTCATATCTTCCCCAGACCGAACGGTCCTGTTGAGTCTCTAACTGAGCGAGATGTAACAACTCGTCCAGCCGTCGCTCAAACCGCAACTGATCCGGAGGGGTCTCTGGCGGTTGTAGCAATGCATCCATAAGAGTCCGTAGACGGCGCACGTACATAGCCCGGAATTCGGGTACTTGATAAAAGAGATCTACTAATCGATTCCATCGCCCATCGTATTTCTGATGAGAGCGATCCATAAAAAATGGATGACTTGGGGAGCTTTCCCGAACATGGGATATCGCCTGCGCAGCTGTGTCCGCGCTCGCCCAAAGAAGATCTGGGTCAACGCCCTGAAAATTGCGACCGAAGGTGAGATCCTTGTCCCAGGGTAGCAAGAACCACTCACGGGTTCCGAAGCTGTCCCGGTAGAGAAAGTAATTTTTCGCGGCACAGTCGTTGTCGTGAAGTAGAGTGTTCACTGCGAGGTAGTTCACAATGGACGGCAGATTTAAGTTATCCCATAAGAAGCGCGCGCGGTTGGGATTCGAAGAAGCAATGCCATCCAGAAATCCCCTGAGCTCGCTGAAGTCCCCGTCCGCTGGCTGCTGTTTCTCCACTCCTAGAATCGAGCTGAGGTCATTGTTCACTTTGTAGAGCGCGCCTCGCGGGTCCAGTCGATTCCGTTTTAGCATTCGAGCGTCGGGCTGCTCGACAAAGATCGCAAGGCTGTGAAAATGGTTGTTCTGCTCGAGATGCACGAGAAAGGAATTGCAGTACGGGGCAGACGCGTTTTTGAATGTTTCCCAGCTTAGTAGCTGTCGAATGTAGGATTTGTCGCTCCAAGTGCTATTGAGGTTCACCTCCTCCACGCGAGCCTCCTTCTGGTCGTAACGGAATAAATATCGTGGATTGAAATCGAACTTGTAGCTCTTCTTCCAATAGCCGAGCGACGCGCTGCCGCGGATCCGGACTCCGACATTGTCGTAAAGCTCCCCATCATAGAAAAGAGAGCAGCGCGCTCCGCTCAGCGTGTTGGCAGCGTTGGCAAGCGACGGTGCGACAAACCAGTGAAATACGGGCATCCGACTCCCGATATTGGCATCCGCCACGGTTCCGAGATACTCTGGAGAACGCGAAGGGTTCTCGAATGCAGGATATCGGGTGCTATGGCCTTCGACATCATGAGCCACCCAATACCACCGAAGCATCTCACCGGCTCCTGCGACGTCAGGTGGGATGATCGCCCCGTATATTCCGTCCTTCGCCAGGCTGTCTTTTATGCGGCCGTTGTCCTGCATTGAGAGGGTGAACTCTGGCCCGTACATGACCCTGTATCGAAGTTCCACCGAGGAGATGTTTGCAAATGTCGCCGTGACTCGAATGGATATGGGCAGGGGCAGCCCTGGGGGCAAGCCTCTTGGAGGAGGTGAAACCTCCTCTATCACGGGTCCCAGTTCCCGAGTGCCAAACCCGTTCGGTCCACCAGGAGAGGGCAGTGTGAAATAGCGGAGAGAGTCATCCTGCGATGTCGCTGTTACCGCGACGAGTCGGGGGATGATTAAGAATTGACCGTTGGTGCGACTGCCGTTGAATCCCTGGATTGCCAGCCAGTTTGTTCCTGGGTGCAATGACCTAAATGCGTCGCGTCCGATGCTGAACTGGCTTGGATGCAACGCCACTAGAGGGTCTCGCGAATTGAGAGCAGTGCTGTTCCAACTCGGTTCCGGCGGATTGTTCATCCCAGCGGCTTCCACTCCGTTGAGGAAGGCGACAAATCCGTCGCTGAACGTCATTTCTAGAGTCAGCCCGTCGATCTCTGCGGCGCTATCTAACAGGAAGGGAACTCGCAGATAGAGAGAGGCATTACGGCCCAACATCCGGGATCGAAGGTCGGTATGGATGAGCGAATGGAAGGTGAGCGGCCCTTCTGTTCGAGCGTCATAACCGATTCCTGGCAAACCGACCGGCCATTCCAGGCTGCTGAATTTCTCTGTATACCAGAGGTCAGCTAGAGAAAGATCCTCCGGGATCAGCCATCGACAAGGAGTATTGGTTTCAATCAGCACTCGATCCACGGATTGTTTCCCCAGTCCAAACGATATATCGCTCAATTGCGCTGGGAATCCGAGTGACAAACGGTCGTC
>JAYTTC010000456.1:0-5247 GCA_043745255.1 Verrucomicrobiales bacterium | reverse complement strand
TTTGTCCCCGTCACAAACCTTCACCAGCGCATTAAAGTCATCCGCGCACATGGCGGCGGTCCCGGGATGGATCTCATGAGCGAGGTAAACTCCGAGAGCGTTGGCGTGTTTCCGGATTTTGGCTGTTTTCTTCACGAAGCGCTCGTTGCCCTCTTTAATGAAGTCGTAGCCTGGCCCAGCCCAGAAGCCCCAGGGATAACCGGAGGCAGCCTCCCACCCATGCGCCACTCCCCAGAACATGGGAACGATCTTGATCCCGAGCTCCACCGAGAGATCAAGCAGGCGGAGAATGTAATCCTCGGCCCACGCTTCGATCTGATTCGCTGATTTCTGCGCCACATCGGCCGGGATAAAGGGTCGGATGGTAGGCGATGTGGTCCAGGCGGTCGTGTGTACCCAGAAGGCGCAATGCGCGGAAATACCGTCCAGACTCATCTTCGCCTTGGAGAACATGCCTTGGATTTCCTTCGCCGAAAAGAAGCCCCCTTTAGGGCTCTGCAGCATGTAATTCGAAGGCTGCGCGCCGGTAGCGCCGGACTTCTTGGCGTAGGCTAGAAAATCAGGAAGACTCTTGGCCCCGTGCTGGGCGCCTTCGACGCTAGGATGAAAAATGGTTTGGGCCATAATACGAGATCAAGTGTTTTACGAGGGTGACGAATACCGGGAGGCGAAGGGGAAATCAATCGGAAACGAATCCAGCATAGGAATATGCGGCGCGCGGCGGGCTGGGCGACCAATTGAGCACTCAAATGAAGCCGCCCCTGGTCGAAAGGCCAGAGGCGGTTCAAAATCCAAAGTGAACGTCGCGGACCGAACTAGCTCGCCAGCGAAGCTTGCGCGAGCTGGTGGGTCTCTTTCCAGTGCTCTATGGCCTCGCGTAGCCGAGCAGTGGCCAGTTCGAAATCCAGCTTCATGGCCGCCGCCTTCTGGCCGGCCGCCGCCCATTTCTGCTCCATGGAACGAGAATACTCGATTTTCTTCTGTTCCCAGACCTGCACCGCATGCTGCAACTGCAGCTGAGCTTGATGAAGTCGTGAACCCACGGCGTCGGAAAGCGTGATCTGTCGGGAGGCGATGGTAAGGTCTAGCTGGCGCTGGGTCTCGGCGATCTCCGCCAACATGATTCGTTCCGCGGGAACGCGCCGAAGCTGACCGACCAAGCCCAACTTGGAAAGCAGCCAAATGCTCCACTTGGTGGGATCGAACTGCCATGCTTTTACGCCGTTCCGATAATCGTGTTGAAACTCGTGGTGAAAATTATGGTAGCCCTCTCCGAAGGTGAAGAATGCCATCACCGCGCTATCCCGAGCGGTGCATCGACTGGAGTAGGGCCGGTTTCCGACGGTGTGACAGAGGGAGTTGATGAAAAATGTCATGTGCTGCACGCACACCACTCGGGCCACGCCCGCCAAGAGAAGCGAACCCAGAGCGTCACGCCAGCCTCCCCAAGCATAGCCAATGGCCAGGGGGAGAATGAAACTCATCGAGATCGCGGTGGTGACATACCAGCGATTCTGCCACATGACCAATCGATCACGCTCCAGGTCCGGCACATTGTCCCACGGCGGCTCGGGTTTGAGCTTGAACATGATCCATCCCATGTGCGCATGAAGAAAACCAAGACTGATATTGTACGGATCATCGTCATGGTCGACGAACTTGTGATGCCGACGATGATCCGCCGACCAGCAGAGCGCTGAGTTTTCAAACGCCGCAGCGCCAAACAAAAGAGTTAGAAGACGAACCGGCCAGCTCGCCTTGAACGTCATGTGAGAGAATAGCCGATGGTATCCGAGCGTGATGCTCAGACCCGTGGCGATAAAGAAGGTGAGAAAGAGAGAAGTCTGGAACCAGCTGAGACCAAAGTGCCAAAGATAGAGAGGCACGGCGGTCAGACTCAGCACCAAGGTGCTGATCAGGAAGATGCTGTTTTTCCAACAGACGTGCTGCCAAGGGATCCTAGGGAAGAGACGCGTCATCGATTCAATTTATTAGTTAGTCCGACTCTCTATCATCACATACGACCACACCACCATCCCACCCATGTAGCGGCTCGCAGCTGATCGTCAACAAACTGAGATCCTGAGAGGCCAATGAATGCCAGCAGACAGTGAAGCCATCGAACGGGCAAAAAGCTCGCAGAAACCCTTTGGATGACAAGAGCTTTCTGCAAAATATCGCAGCTTTCCCCGACCGGAGCACCCGGCAGCTCTTGCCGCAGGAGGTGCAATTTCTGGTCTATTTAATGCGCCTGAAGGGGTGAAGAAAGAAACGAGCCAAAATTACACCTCCTCTGTGCCCCTGCGCGCGTCCAGCTCGACCCTCGGAACATTTCGACCGGGGGGAACGCCACCGTGCCCGCTCATCGTGAGCGGTAGGCTGCATGGCTGAGCTTGCTACGGGCGTTCAATGCTCGAAATGGCGATTCTCAACCGGGATCCACGACCGGTATTCGTTCCCAGCTTCCGGCTGCCTCGCGAAAGTCAGGCAGCGAAAAAAGCGACGGCAATAATTCGGTAGCGCAAGGGATGAACGTGTCGGGGATCAGGAGTGAAGGCAACGACTGTTGTGGTTTTTGCTTCGAAGCGAGTGAGCAGGTTCTCGATAAAAAAACGGCAGCCAGAACGCTGGCTGCCGCGGAGATCGAAGGAGCCCAAGCTCAGATTACTTGAGGCCTGCTAGGACTTCTTTGAGTTTCGCGAAGTTTGGAAGATCCTTCGGCGTCGGAGTCTGTTCGGCATACTGCACAACGCCCTGCTTATCGATCACAAAGGCCGCGCGTGCTGAGGTGTCACCGACGCCCGCGAGATTGGGAAACTCAACGCCGTAGGCCTTGGTGGTCGCCTTGTTCAGATCGCTCACCAACTTCACGCTGATTTTCTCCTTCTGAGCCCAGGCTTCCTGCGCAAACGGGCTATCCACGCTGATCCCGATGACTTCAGCATTCAAACCCGTGTAGGCATTGAGTCCACCAGAGACGTCGCAGAACTCCGTCGTGCACACACCGGTGAAGGCGAGGGGGAAAAACAAGAGAACGGTATTCTTCTTCCCAAAATTGTCGCTGAGCTTTACGTCTGACAGTCCAGCCGCGTTCTTGGACTTGAGGGTGAAATCGGGTGCTTTGAAGCCGGCTGCAAGTGTCGTCATAATTTTGAATTCGTTGATTGAATGTAGTGTGTGGCTAAGACCCCTTGGGCCGTTAGCGGAGGGAGATATAGGTGCCGCAGTGAAACGTGTCAAACCCCCAACGGGTCGTGGCAGCGGGTCGGGTGTGATTAAAAGCGGGTGAGATTGGAGTCTCGCAGATGCAAAGAGATGGGACGGGGATGGGAATGGGCCGATACGGCCCACACTACAGAACTTCAGCCCGTCTTCTGTAGCGTCGTCCGTATCGGACGATCCGGGCGGGGATGGGCCGATACGGCCCACACTACAGAACTACAGTCCGGCTTCTGTAGCGTCGTCCGTATCGGACGATCCGGGCGGGGATGGGCCGATACGGCCCACGCTACAGAACTACGGCCCGGCTTCTGTAGGGTCGTCCAGAGCCCCGTCTTTTTTGCGTCTCCTGCGCCTTTTCGCGGCTAAACCCGGCCCTGCCCGTTTCCGATCCGGGGAGGGGCTTTTACCGCGGATTGCGCGGAGGACGCGGTTTGAAAAGGCAGCGGGTTTCTCCTCGCCTTCGATGGGCAGGTCCTTATTGGGTCCCGCTCGCATTCCAGACCGCAGGGGGGCTCCAGGAGTCAGAGCCCCGCGTCCGTGCGATGACCTTCGCGGCCACACCCACGCTCACCGGACCCTGATAAACCTTCGCGCTGGCCGACGGCTCTCCACGGGCCTGGCGCGGATCCGAGCCATCCAAAGTATAATAAGTGGTTCCGCTCCGTCCTTTGATGGTCGCTCGCGTCTCCCCGCGGTCGCCCTTGCAGCTGATACTAGGAGGGCTCGGAATTTGGGAATCGATCCAGGCCATGCGATCACGAATCCATTTTTTCATCCAATCCACTTCTTCCTTATAAGAGTCGCCTACGAATGAGTTTGGATGCACGAAGACTCCCAGGACAGGCCAGCGTTTGAAATTACGACTCTGAGCTTCCTGGAGTTGCGCGGCGATCTGGTCCACTCGACGGAGGACTGCATCGGTCTGGAGCGGTCCTCGGCGCAGCTCCCACCATCGATCGATCTGTCTCTGATTGAACTCGGGATCCTCTGTCAGCCGTCGGAACCAGCAAATCTCGGAGTCTCGAAGCTGTTCGTGATACCAACCCCGCGTGCTCTCTCCGTCCAGATAGTTCGCGTTGCCGAAACTGAGGTTCCAATCCCAGACCGGTTCCAACTTCACTTTGCCGCCTCGGTCCTTCGAGAAGAAAACACTGTAACGAAAGCCATCCACGTTCTTCGACATCTCGATCAACCAGTGCTGGTCGATAAAGGAGGGAACATCTAAATACTTTTGATACCCCCGCTCAGGATCGGCGAAATTCTTACCGTAGATCGAACGCTCCAGCTCCTTGAAATGACGTTCCAACCACTCACGCTGCTGGGGAGTGGCCTCTTCAGGCTGTGGCTCTACGATAAAAAATTCCCCACCCCGCGTGAAGAAAGTCGGAGACTCCTTGTTGGAGTGATCGCGCTTGAAAATGTAGCCACCGGTGATGCTCTTTTCGTCGTTGTCGCTGGGCCCCATTTCTTCGATATCCACTCGATTCTTTCCGCGCTTGATCTTCTCCACCAAGACATAGACGCCTTGGTAGCTACGAGAGGAGATGCTTCCTCCCGAATTATTGAGAAACAGTTCGATGAACCGAGTCCGCGGCGCGTAGTGACCCATCGCTCGACTCAGCTCATACGCGAGCACATCGCGCATCAGAGTCTTGTCAGGATAGGGCGCCAGGAGCACCCAATCGGAATCCTTGGGCATTCCCGCGAGCGGGCTTTTGAGCTTTTCGCCGTACTCGTCACGCAACCGAAAGGTATAGGATCGTTTCGGATAACGGAGCGAGCTGAAGCCCCGCAGGTTCATATCGCCCCGCCCTTCATACTGCGGCTCTCCCTTCAAAGTGGCACGCCCGCTCCCCGGATCGATGAGACGGGCGCTGACCGGAGTCTTCCGGGATTCGGAATGAACTCGACCTTGCGGGTTGAGGAGTAAGATCGGCAGATTGGAACTGAAGTCGAGGAGGTCCGGATCCACTGAGGTGTAGGTCTCCATCGCCGCCGGGCTCGGCAAAACCCCTGGCGCGAAGG
>JAYTTC010000455.1:0-5248 GCA_043745255.1 Verrucomicrobiales bacterium | reverse complement strand
TACGGCTTCGAACCTATCTCGGAATCGGCCTCCACCCAGGAGGTGCAATTCTTGAAGCGCGTATTCCAATTTGATTTCGATCCCACCGCACCCAAGGAGAACGTGCATCGCTACAACTCTAATCGTCGCGAGAGTCCGAGCAATCTTTACGGCTTTCCGGTATTTGATCACCATCGTCTCTACCTCGCGGGCGGAGGCGATCTCTGGTGGGGAAAGAACGAGGCTTGGCTCAAGTGCATCGACGCCACCAAAACCGGCGACGTCACAGGCAGCGCGGAGATCTGGGCCTATCCGCTAGTCAAACATGTCCTCTCCACGCCAGCGATCTATCGCGGTCTGGTCTTCATTGCTGATTGTGGACGATGGGTTCACTGCCTGGATGCCAAAACAGGCAAAGCGCTGTGGACGCACGAGGCGAACGGAGAGTTCTGGTCGTCGCCCTTGGTGGCGGACGGAAAGGTTTATATTGGAACCCGTCGGGGCGATTTTTGGGTGTTCGCCGCCGAGCGCGAGAAACGGATTCTCAGCACGGTTGAGTTCGGAGCCCCGATCAGCGCCACCGCCACCGCCGCCAACGGGGTTCTGTATGTGGCCACAATGTTCGAACTGTTCGCGATCGCTCGTTAGGATGGCTATATTGATTACGTGCTCCTTAGCGTAGAACGGCCACCGGCAAGATAAGCTGCGAAGGATGTGTCGAATCCACCCGCACGCTGTTCTTCGCAAGTCGAGTGTTCGAGCTCGAGCGGAAACGCTCGCCGGTGTTCGGATTGGGATCAAAGCCTGGTGCGCTGCTTGAGGTCACGTGGACGCGAATTCGGTGTCCACGGTTGAAAATTACGCTCGTCAACCAGAGATCCACGTCGATGGGATAAACCTTCCCTGGCGCCATCAACTTTTCCCGCTCGAAACCCTCTCGGAAGCGAGTTCGCAGCCGCCCCTCGCAGAGATTGTAAGATTTACCGTCGGGATAGACATCACACAAAGTCACAAAGAAATCTGTGTCCGGTGCATCACTACTGATCCAGAGCTTCGCGCGAACCCGTCCTGTGACCTCGAGCGGCTCAGCAAGCGCCGCAGCGGTGAACACCAAGACATCTGGGCGAGATTCAACGGCCCCTTGGTCCATGGGTCCCGCAGGCAAGGTGAGTTGAATTCCTCCTACGGTAGGCGCGGGCTTTGAGGGATCATAGGTGTAACTCAGGGCATCGCTCTTTCCCGGAATCGCGCGGCTGAAGGTTCGATCCGCATGCAGGTACCAACGCTCAGCCTTGGTGGGGACGGGAGGCCAGGAATTCGCCGTTCGCCACACATTTCCAGGGGCGGAAGGATCCTTAACGTCGCCGATCACGTAGTAAGCCACCGCAGGCAGATGATCCACTCCGTTGGACTCCCCTTTCAACCAATGGTCGTACCAACGCCAGGCGTCTTGAACGCTTCCAGGCGGATTCTTGGCATCGCGAAATTTCAATTCCCCCGCTTTCTCCTGCAGCACGCCATGGGTCCAAGGGCCTAGGATCAGTTTTTGCTGACCGCGCGCCTTGGAGCCCCCGTGGTTTTGATAGCCGAGAAAAGCATCGATGGTTCCTTGCGCAAAGATATCCCAGTAGCCTCCAATGTGAATCGCCGGGGAATTGACCTTTGCATAGCGCAACCCCGCATCGCGTCCCTTCCAGTAGTCGTCATAGACCGGGTGCTCAACCCAACGCGGGAGGGCGTTGGATGCGAATTTGGTAGCGCGAATCCAATCCTCCACCAACGATTTCCTAAAGATCCCTCCGGTGTAGGTCAGATCGTGATACTGGCTTGGTGCTCCAACGGTCATATGCATGCAGGTGATTCGCTTGCTGCCACTCGCCCCGAGCTGAAGCTGAGTGATCGCTCCCGCAGAACCGCCCCAGGTCCCTATACGGCCGTTGCACCAGGACTGCTTCGCCACCCATTCGGCGGTGTCGAATCCATCGTCCATGTCGCGATCGAAGGGGAGGTTCTCTCCCTCGGACTCATACCGTCCTCGAACATCCTGAACCGCGAGGGCGTACCCACGGCGTGACGCGTCGGCTCCTAGATTACCGATGCCTCGCTTGTTGTAGGGTGTTCGGGCGAGAACGACAGGGAAGGACCCGTGGGTGGAGGGAAGATAAACATCGATGGAAAGAAGGACGCCGTCACGCATTGGGACATTAAAGGTCTGACGACTAGCGGTTGCGTCTGCGGCGCGAGATCGGAAGACCGGAGCCAAGAGCTGGAGAGCAATGAACACCAGGACCAGCCGAGGGACAGATCTCACGGTGCAATCAGGCATCCCCAAGAACAACCAGGAGCCAGCCGCCGCATCAAGATCAAACTGTTCTCTGAGGACGCTAGAAGTCCTGCGCTGGTTTGGTTCCCGAAAGAGCGGGCATGACGGACGATGTCCCTTTTTGCCGGACCGTGCGCTCCAGGGCTGCCCGGAGATCAGCGAGCTTTACCGGCTTTGAAAGATAGTCGTCCATCCCAGCGCGCAAACAGGCGTCACGGTCTCCAGTCATCGCGTTTGCCGTAAGAGCGATGATCGGGATATGCGGGCGATTCAGCTCTTTCTCCCAGATCCTTATCTGGCGCGTCGCTTCGAATCCGTCCATCGCGGGCATATTGCAATCCATGAGGATCACATCGTGGCCACCCTGTCGCCAGGCTGCCACAGCTGCGTGTCCATCGCTGACGACCTCCGCGTCACACTCCAGGACTTTCAACTGAGCTATCGCAAGCCTCTGATTCATCCGCTGATCTTCCGCCAGCAATACTTTCGGCTTGAGTCCACTGCCCTGCAGTTGCACCGGTCGTTCCCGACCGGAAGACTTCAGAACCGTTTCACTTGACTGCACGGACGTGCGCATCAGCCAGACTTTGAAGGAAAAGACTGAGCCCGATCCGAGCTCGCTGGTAACACCGATTGTTCCTCCCATCAATTCAACCAGTTTGCGGCAGATCGCAAGGCCAAGTCCGGTGCCTCCGAATTTACGCGTCACCGAACTATCTCCTTGCATGAACGGGTGGAATAGCAGGGCCTGGACCTCCTGGCTGAGGCCAATCCCGGTATCGCGCACCGAGCATGCGATCTCAACCGATGTCTTCGTGACGCTGCCGAGAGTCAAGTGCAAGGACACCTCTCCATGTTCGGTAAACTTCACCGCGTTGCTCACCAGGTTCAGGAGCACCTGACGCAGCCGGTGAGGGTCACCCTTGATGAACTGAGGAACGGATTCATCCAAGGCTGAGCTCAAACAAATTTTCTTGGTGTGCGCCCTTTCGGCGAGCAGATCGACGACGCTACGAACGCACTCACGGAGATCAAAGTCGATCGATTCGAGGACCAGTTTACCTGCTTCAACTCGCGAAATATCCAGGATATCATTCAGAATGACCAGCAAGGCGTCCGCGCTGTCTTTCACCGATTCGGTAAACTCCCTTTGTTCAAAACTCAGGTCGGTGCTGAGCAACAAGTTGCTGAACCCCACGATTCCATTCATCGGGGTGCGGATCTCGTGACTCATCATCGCCAGAAACTCGTCCTTTGCCTTGCTTCCGGCGAGCGCTGCATCGGCAAACTTACTGATCCGTTTCGACTCCTCGGTCACAAGTCGATTCGCCAGCTCTAGCTCGGAGGTTCGCGCAGCCACCTGTTTGTCGAGCTCCATCACTTGAAGGCGCATCTGCCACTCCAGCTGCCACTTCATGGCCAGGGCGTGAGCCAGCTGGAGCACTTCAATATTGTCGAATGGCTTCTTGAGGATAACCAATCGTGAGGAGCGACCCAACGTTTCCACCATCTTGTCCCAGGAGTAATCTGAGTATGCGGTGCAGAGCACGATCTGAAGGTTTGGATCGACCTCCCAAAGCTTCGCGGTGGTCTCGATTCCGTCCCATCCTGGGGGCATCCGAACATCGACGAACGCGACAGCGAATGGCTGCTGTTTTGCCTCGGCTTCCTGAACCAGCTTGAGCGCGTCTTTCCCCTGGTACACCGAGCTGACTTGAAAACTTTCCGCCTGCACTCCCGCCTGAATCTCATCGAAAAGCTCTGCAGCCGCGAGATCGACCTCGACGCCTGCTGCCGGCTGGGGACCGAGGATCTTCCTGAAATCCTCATGGATGGCGAGATTGTCGTCGACCACCAGAATTCGTCGGTTGGTCAAAATATCGAGCTCGTGACTCATGCGGCTGCCTTGATGGGTTGCATGGGAATCTCCAAATTAAATGTTGCCCCCCGGCCTACCCCGTCGCGGGGTTTGGCGGAAGGTGGCCTGCTCGTAGGCTACAAACGCAGCACACGCTACCATCAGAGCCATTCCACTGCTGAGCATGTTGATGATCGTCAACTTTCGCCGGATCGGAATGTTCTCCAGCATATGCATCGAAGGTATTCCTAGGGCTTTTTCTGAACGCTCGCGGCAAGTTTCTGAAGCTGCGCGCTGACTCGGATCCCCGCTGCCTCGGCAGAATCCATATTGATGGCGAAACGAACCTTGTCCCCATCAAGGACGAACGCGATTGTGCCTCCCTCCCGGGTGAAGGATTCTTTCTCGCCAATGGTAAGGACTGGCTTGGCTTTGAGCGAGCTCAGCAGTTCTTTCAACCGTCCTGCCTCGGACGCGCTGATGAACACCGCATTGACACTGGAAACCTCAGCCGCGGTGCTGACTGGGCGGATAAGGATCTCGCGCCCATTGACCCGACGGCCCTCCACCGCTTTGTTGAGTTCCGCACCAAAAGGATTTGTTCCCAGCACTCCGATCACGATGGGGGTTGTTTTCTCGGGGAATGAGGATGCTGGCCAATCCACGAACTTGGTGAAGTTGTACACAAACGCAGCCTTGATCTGATACTCCTTTGAGGTCTCAGCCTCGGCAGCCGAAGCGACTCGCCCCACGAGCAGGGAGAGCCAAGCCACGGCAACCCAAGCGGACCTCAGCAGCCGCCACCCCGCCTCATCGCGTGATCGTGATGGGCTGCGCATTCCGCGCCGGAGTCTCCAGGATCCTAGAAGCGCCACGTGACCTTTCCGTAAAACCCACGAGGTACTTCAGAGGAGATGGCGAAGGAGGCTACCGGCTGTTCCGGATGCTGATTGTCCAACAAACTTTGTCCCACCAAGGTCAGCTCGAGATTTTTCGAGACGTGGTAGGAGAGGCGCAGGTCGGCGGTGAGATAGGCTGGGACCGAATCGATGTTGTCCTCGTAGCGGAGCTGCAGATCGAGACTGGCC
>JAYTTC010000454.1:0-5251 GCA_043745255.1 Verrucomicrobiales bacterium | reverse complement strand
GTTCCGGATCGGTGGACATGACGGTTGGCACTCCCGGGCTTGCCTGCTGGATAAAGATCAAATCACCAGCAGGTACAAGCGCACGGTCGAGCGCGTAGTGTCTTTCTGGATCGTCACCCAACATCACCCAGACCAGGAATTTGTCGACCAGATCGAACACGCCAGAGCCGCCGAATTCTGGGGCCCGATGGAGTCTGTCATCGCTGTCAAGGTAGTAGATTCCGTTCTGTGACTTAATCCCTTGAGCCGTTAAAAGCACTCGGTCTCCCCAGCTTATAGGTGTGCCGTCAGAAATACCGGTACCACTCGGAAATGGGTTAGTAAGAATGATGGGAGTTTTTAACTCAGCCCCCACCACAGCCGTGCTCAGAGTATTGGTCCGCATGAATCGTAGCGGCGTCCCTATCTTTGCGTTCACCACGATGGGCGAACGCGTTGGGCTCAGTTGCCAAAACGTGAGGCGATTCACGATGCCCTGCTGCACAAACACTCTCAACTGCAAGAGACTTGCTTCGTCGGAGGCTGCCTGATCTCGCACCCATTCCCCGCTCTGCACGACATAGAGACCGTTTTGCTGAGGGGAAACGTCTTGGTTCTTAATCAAGACTACGTCGTTCGCGACTAGTGGAATGCCATCGAGAGAGCTGCCGGTACCCTGCGGAGGCCAAAACTGAAATGCCTCCGTGGTCGACGCCTTGGCATACTTGAACCTCCCGGCGCTCATCACGTCCTCCATAATGACAAGGGGTGAATCGGGGTTGGTAGTTCCCGATTGGAACGTGATCGGCAATTTCGTGTTGGTCTTGTCGAGCTTGAAGATCTTCCCTGTGTTTTGCGCACCGTCCGTCACCACCACGCGCAGCCCATCCAGATCCCCCGTCTCATCAGCGTCCAAAGCTCGACTTAGAAAAGGGGGAGGAGATTTATCGGAAGGAGACGGAGGCCCGTGGATGACGTAGATGCCGTTCTCTCTGCCATCGGTTTGATCCTTGAGGAGAATCCGATCTCCGACGCCTCCGACCACGCCATCGACTGTGGGAAAAACTGAATTGGTCTTGACGGCAATATTCTCCCCAGGCTTGGTCGCGTATCGAACGGAGCCTATTACATTAAAGTCTTTGAAATGAAGGAAGGAACAACGCTCCACCAAGACATCATCCAGGTAGGCGAGATAGAGCGTGATGCTCTTGTTTCCATCCTCGAATAAACAATCCTGAACAGCGATGTTTTGAAGCAACGGGAGATCAGCAGTGCCCCAGATCCCCAGCAGGGCACCCGCGGATCCCGAGCTTTGACTGTATTGTTTGGTGACCGGCACCAGCCGATTGGAAGTGTCCCCCTTAAACTTCAGCCCCCGTACCAGGACGTTTCCCAACCCTCGGCCATTGTTGATTTCATAAAAAATAGGCGTTGTCCAAGGGTCATCCTGAAGGATCGTGGCATCCCAGCTCTCTCCCTCCAGACAAATCCCAGGCGTGGTGATGCGGATTGAATAATTTCCCCGAATGGTTTGCAGTGCCTTGTCGAGGCTTGGAGCTCGAGCACATCGATAAATCCCAGCGGGAAAAAACAAAGTTCCACCTCCTACTTTGGCCAAGGAATCCACAGAGGCCTGGATCGCGGCGCGATCGTCGCTCACTCCGTCTCCCCGCGCTCCCGCGTCCCGGACATTGATGTAGTTCGCCCGGGCGGGCTCGAGAATCAATGCGCTAAATAATGACATAGACGGTTGGCCATCCGCGCCTGCTCAACATCCTCAAAGTGCCAGGACCTCCACGTCTTCATCCGGTCCTTGAAAGTCAAATCCCCCAAGCCCTGAATCGTTTTCCACCAGGCGCAACCCGATCGCCTTCCGATTGGACCCGCTATCAAAGCCACGGTTATTGAACAGAATCAGAGGCACTCTGGTGATGGCAAACGGCCTCTTACCAACCACATGCGAGTCTCCCGAAGCTAAGAAGTTATTCCCAATCATGGTGTGGCCGAAGAACCCCGCACCCGCGGGCACGGCGTAGGTATCGGATGAAACCCCTGTGGGGAACCAAAACGGATCCTTATTTCCCACCAGGATGCTCTCATAGCGGACATTGGCAATGGGCCTGAGCACCGTGTTTCCAACAATCGATAGGATGCAATCCCAGTTCCCGTACATCAGCACGTGCCGTTGCGTTCCCGTGGTTACGAAACTACTCAGCCGGTCTCTGAGAGTCGAATCCCGGTAAATCTGGATCTGGGTGGAGCTGTTGGCTAGCCTCTTAACGAAGTAAACCTGAGCGCTGTCGATCTTGGCGGGTAACGTACCAGCATCCGTCGCGCCCGGTTGATTTAGGTAAGGTGCGAGGAACACGCGGTCGCCATCCTTCACGAGGAGGTTGTTTCCAATGTCGAGAAGCCCATGGTCGTCAATGGCGTCCACCTTCGCGGGGTAGATTCCGATCACCCGAACATTGGCCGCAACCACAATCATGGTGGAGGTGCACTGGTCGATGACGTTGTTGTGAATAAGTACTCTTCGACCACGTATCAGATTCATCGCGCTGGCGGCTGCCACGGGCACCCCCAGAATGCGGTTGCCGGAGACGTTGTAGTCGATGGGCTTTTGTGAGGTGGCGTAGTCGCTCAAGACTCCACTGGACAGAAAGCCCGAGCCTTCGCAGCTGTTTCCAGTGATTTCGACGCTGAATTCCTCTCCTGATGTGTCCAACGGAGCCGTCTCGATCGCAATGGTGTCGCTATCAGAGTATTTATTGGTGCGAAAGTTATTTCCCACGATCGTGGTCTGGCCGCTTCCGGTCTGGATGCCTTTTTGTCGGTAGTTCAGAAGAGTGTTGCCCGTCGCCACGAGAGTGCGACCCGACTTCAGCCAGAGAATTCCCCCACAGCCAATCGTGGAACCCTGATCGCTCCGGTCGCCGTGGAAGTAGTTCCCGATCAATCGAAGATGGGAGACCTCAGGATCATCAATGGCGCAGCTGATCGAGGGTAAACCGGGGCTCTGACGTTCAACGAAGAGCCGCTGACCTCCCGCTATCACGGGAGGGTTGCTCAATGCGTAATACCGCTTGGGATTGTCCCCGAGCATCGCTTGAACCGAGAATTTCTCGATCAAGTCTAACGCACCTACACCGCCAAATTCTGGAGCTCTCAGCAGCGTATCCGAATTGTCTAGGTAGTAGATGCCTCTCTGCGTTGGGTCGGGCTGGGCGGCAAGGAGCACGCGGTCACCGCGATTGATCTGGAGTTGGGTTACGCCAACCTTAAGGAAGTTGGGAGCCGGGTATGCCGCAGGGGAAAGGGAAACGGGAGCAAATACCGCGGCGACCACGGCTGTACTGACCGCGTTGGTCCGCATGAATCTCAGCGGCGTTCCGATCTTTGCGTCCACGACAATGGGCGAACGGGTTGGGCTCAGCTGCCAAAACGTGAGACGATTTACAATGCCCTGCTGGACGAAAACTTTTACCTGACTCACGGTGCTCTCATCCCCTGCCGCGGAATCTCGTGTCCATTCGCCAGCATTCACCACATATAGGCCGTTTTGCCGGGGCGCGACGGTTTGATCCTTGATCAGGATAATATCCCCCACGACTAGAGTTGAAGTGGTTATCTCGTCGATGAGCAGCTTGGTTCCACTTGGGGGCCACTGTTGGAGTGGCTGGGTCGTGGCAAATCGGGCGTATTTGAAGCTCCCGGGGATAGAAAGGTTGTCCTCAAGGACCCAGTAGTCAGAAGTAGGGTTTCCATCGCCGCCCAGCACAATCGGCAGCTTTGTCAGGGCTTTATTGACCTTGAAGATTTTGCCGCTGGGTGTGGCCGTGCTCCCGTCCGTAACCACGACCCGGAGGCTGTCTAGTTCCGCAGAGCTGTCAGCGTCCGGTGCGCGCTTAAACCAGTTGCCGGAAACGCCGAGATAAACGTAAACACCATTCTGCGCCTTGTTAGTTTGGTCTTTAAGCAGAACCCGATCGCCAACAGTCGGGGTGCCATCGATCGTGGGAGTGACGCTGGATCCAATATCAACGTTCACTGTGCTCGCGTAGCGGACAGAACCGACCATTTGAAAATCCTTGAAATGCACGAACGAACAACCCTGGATCAAAGCGTTGTCCACAAAGGCCAAGTGAACGGGGCTCGTCTTGTTACCATCTTCAAAGAGACAATCCAGAATAGTAACGTTCTTGAGCGGAGGAAGAGGAAGTGCTCCCCAGATTCCAAGCAAGGCACCCGTCAATCCGGTACTCTGCCCCGTCTGCCTTGTCACCGGGATGAGGAGCTGGGTCGCGTCGCCCTTGAATTTCAGTCGGCGAACCATGACGTTCGCAAGCCCCTGTGCGTTGGTGATCTGATAAAAAACGGGAGTAGTCCAAGGGTCGTCCTGCAAAATCACCGCGTCCCAGCTTTCCCCTTCCAGGGTGACGTTGGGGGTCCTAATCCGGATGGAGTAGTTTTGACTGATCTCCTTTGCGGAAGGGCTGCTGAGCTGAGAATTCCGCGCACAACGGTAGATCCCCGCAGGGAAGAACAAAACACCGCCTCCAACTCTGGCTAGGTAATCGGCCGCGGCTTGAATGGCAGGGCCATCATTGCTGACGCCGTCCCCGTTTGCACCCGCGTCCCGGACATTGATGTAGTTCGCCCGGGCGGGCTCCGTTAAGAGGGTATCAAAGAGAGACATGACGCAAGTATCCCAATGCAGGAAGATTGTCCAACCGCCTTACCAACCTATTTAGTCTGTGTTGTCCAACGGCCGGAGAAAACGTGTCGCCTCCGCGATGAGACTCTCGTCGCGGGCCGGCGGGCCAGTAATCCAAAGCAGCCATCCTCAGTGATTCCTTGGTGAAGTCATTACGCTTCCTTCAGCCTTGTTATGGTCACTGTTACGCCCCACAGAACAGATTTGTCAAATGGAACCTTCAAACCAAGTCTCCATTTCCGAGAGGATGCGAAGCTCACGCTGGAGTTCATGGCGAGTAAACCCGACCGCTCGGGCCCAGAAGATCCTATGGGAGCGATTCCCCGATCACGGTCCCGGCCGCATCGTCGCCGCGATTTCGGAATGTTGCCGCCAAACGGCAGCGGAGGAGGAAACGATCCAGCAGAGCCAAACCGTGCGGCAGGGGTTCTTGGTTGTTGTCCGCCCTAAGATGGGTAAGCTTGTCGAAATTATACAACACAAGAAACAGATCAGGAGAATCAGCGGGTGGGGTTTAAAGTGGGTGAGAATGGAGTGTCGCAGATTCGAAGAGGTGGG